>CALHBW010000523.1 GCA_937930625.1 uncultured Saprospiraceae bacterium
GTTGTGATGGCTGCAAGGTAAAATTTGAAGCCGCACCAAGTGATTATATCACCGTAGCGTAATGCCTCCGGCTTGCGTACCGTAACGTAGAGAAAATTCATGAATTTTCTCTACGTTACGGATATTGTGCGGAGGTATTACGTTACGGTTCATTCATTGAAAATGATTAGCGCAATATTATTAGCAGCAGGAGAATCCAAACGCATGGGCGATACGGACAAGCGATTTTTGCTATACAAAGGAAAACCGCTTGTCAATCATGTGATGCTCAATTTGTGGAACTCGCAGCAATCACAACTCATTATTGTGATGCAGGATAATGATAATAAACTCTTAAATGGAAAAGATAATGAGCAAATAAAAGTCGTTGTAAATCCTGATTATCAGCAAGGTATGACGACTTCCATTCAAAAGGGAGTAGCAGCAGCATCCGACGAAACAACGGGTTATATGATTTGTCTTGCTGACCAACCACTGATTACTACCGAAGATTATAATCGAATTATTACAGCATTTAATAATGCATATTTATCAAATAAAAAATGTATTATTGTACCGTTTTTTGAAGGAAAAAAAGGAAATCCGGTCGTTTTTTCCGCACATTATCGCGAAGCGATTTTGGCTCATAAAAATATGGAAGGTTGTAAGGAAATTATTCAGGCGAATAAGGAACATATCGTTAGAATAGAGATGCCGACCAATCATATTTTAAAGGATGTGGACACGCCGGAAGATTATAGGAGACTTGAGATGAGAGAATAAGAGACGAGAGAATAAGAATTAAAACATTCAAAATTCATTCATTCAAAATTCAAAATTAAGCCATGAAACGAATACATCTATTTGAATTTGAGGATTTTAGTTGGTTTCCGAATTGGCTTCGGGTGTGCATGACGCGTCTGATTGTAGTCATGCACCGCTTGATGGGAACGAGTGAGGAGTTAGCAAAAATCGTTGACGAGGCATTAAACGCATCGGGTGAGACGAAAATTATGGATTTGTGTTCGGGAAGTGGCGGACCGATGCCGGAGGTGGTGCAGGTATTGGAGGAGAAATATAATCGAAAAAATGTGGAACTCACGCTGTCAGACTTGTACCCGAATTTGACGGCTGCCGAGCGTTTTAATTCCGAAAAAGATAACATCAGTTACGAAACGCAGCCCGTAGATGTCACAAAGATAGGTACTGATAAACAGGGACTTAGAACGATGATTTGCAGCTTCCACCACATGAAACCCGAAGCAGCCAAACAAATCCTACAAAGCGCGCAAAACGACCAACAACCGATTTGCATTTTTGAAATTAGTGATAATAGCGCACCGATTTTGCCCGCCTTGATTCTCTCATTTCCGATTACTTTTTTGATGTGTTTGTTTATTACGCCACTTGCGCGTCCGATGACTTGGCAGCAGTTGGTGTTTACGTATTTGATACCGATTATTCCGATTTGTTATGCTTGGGATGGTTCGATTTCTAATGTGCGGACTTATACTTTGAAAGATTTGGATGAATTGATAAACGACATTCAAACAGATAACTATAAATGGGAAAAAGGTACAATTGGAGGGAGAATGAAGAAGATGTATTTGACGGGCATGCCCGTTTGATGGCTTTTCTGTTTAGAAATCATTATATTTGTAAATAAAAAACAAATCATGGCTTACAAAGATTTTAAATTTACAGATATATTAAAAGAATTTGGTATTCGCCAAACTACGGCTAAATTATTCAAAACCAACTTAAAAAACATTACACCTTCCGAGCATTTATTAAGGTCATTGGAGATGGCTAAAGAATTTCCACTAACGACAGAAAAGGCGATTTCGGAGGCATTGGTTTTTCCTATTTTACAAGAAATAAAGCTCAATAATCGCAAAACGATTGAGTTATTTTCGGGGGAACGCATGGTTGCGGATAAATCGAAAGGCTTGACCGGCGAATGTGATTTTCTCTTTGCCAAAGCACCGGGTTCTAAAGAATTGATTGCCCCGATAATCAGTATTACGGAAGCCAAACGAGGGGATATTGACAACCCAAATTCGCTTGCACAAGCTGCCGCACAACTTGTTGGCGCACGTTTTTTTAATCGAAAAAATGAAGTGGAAATTGACCCCATATACGGCGCATGTACGAGTGGTCACGAATGGGTATTTTTGAAATTGGAAGAAAAGACCATTACGATTGATAAAAATCGCTATTCGATTCTTCAATTGAATGGATTGCTTGGGGTATTACAATACATCATTGACTTGAATACTCAAAAACAAATTGAACCCAATTTTGCAGCAAATTGAATGAAGTACAGACAAGGATGTCTGTGTTACGTTAGCCACCAATCGTCGCCATAGATTCCGTCACCAAAGTATTATTTTTGCGCCTTGCCTCTGCCTCAAAACCATCCTTCGCACGATGGCTAATTGCCTGTTGAATCGCCGTAAGTAATTCATTATCAGATGCTCCGGCGCGTAGCAAATCGCGTAGGTTGAATACGCCGTCATCGTACAGACAAGTTTTAATCATGCCTTGCGGCGTCATGCGTAGGCGATTGCACGTACCGCAAAACGAGCGTGTGTAAGCGGGAATAATTCCGAAACTCCCTGCAAAACCTTCCACTTGATAATTAAAAGAAGTAGAATTTTTTGGGTCTTTTAGCTTATTAATTTTCGGAAAATGAGCTTGTATGTGTTCAAAGATTTGCGGGTAAGTCCATTCTAATTTTTCGTAATGCATCCCTGCGCCGTTAAAGGGCATTTCTTCGATAAAACGGACGGCAACATTATCTTTTTCGCCCAATTTTATCATTGGAATAATATCATCAATATTTTGCCCTGCCATCACAACAGCATTCAATTTGAGGTCAATATCACGCTTCAACATTTCTTCATAACATGCCCACACCTTATCAAAATAATCACGTCGGGTAATGTCATAAAACCGCTTCGGGTCGAGGCTGTCGATACTCAAATTGAAGGAGCGAATACCCAAGTCCAGCAACTCATCCAAATAAGGTAAAGTCAATGTTCCGTTGGTCGTAACTGCCACTTTATCAATGCCTTGTATCGCCGTCAATTCACGCAAAAAATACATCAAGTCTTTCCTCAAAAACGGTTCGCCACCCGTAATCCGCACCTTACGCAGCCCATTTTGTGCCAACATGCCGATAATCCGCAGCAACTCCTCATAAGACAATAATTCAGCTTTTTTGACAAACTTAATCCCTTCCTCCGGCATACAATAAAAGCAACGCAAATTGCATTTATCCGTCACCGCAAGGCGCAGATAATCTATCGTTCTGCCATGATTATCGAGTAACACAGGCGTACTGCCTGTTTGTGCCACATTAGGTGTTTTCATAAATAATCAAAATTAATTCATTGTCGCATTAACGCATTTCAGCATTATCGCATTTCAGCATTATCGCATTAAACATTCATTCACTCATTCACTCATTCACTCATTCACTCATTACACATGTATCGTTCCTTTTCTAAATTTGAGTGAAGCCCCATCACGTCCTCTAAAGGTAGCTATAATTTCTGAGGCGATAGATAAGGCAATTTCCTCCGGCGATTCTGCGCCAATATCCAAGCCTGTCGGACTGTGAAAATTCACTAGACTTTCAAGGTCATCATCCGGCAGTTCAGCTTGCATTTTTTGCATTCGTTTTTTAGGACCCAACATGCCGATGTATGCCGGATTTTTTTCAAGGAAAATAGGCAATAACTCCTTGTCCCAGTTATAATCGTGCGACATCAACACCACCGCCGTGTAATCATGCACTTCGACTTGCTCGGCTTGCTCAAATTCGAGCGTTTGTGCTGCCAAATTAAACAAAGATTTCGACAATTTTTTCGTCCTGCCCACCACATGAATTTCCCAACCCAATTCATTCGCGATGCCTGCAAACGCATTTACATCATAATTATAACCGACTATCACAAGGCGCGTTTCGGGACGGATATATTCGATAAGCAATTTCAATTTCGCGCCCGAATTGGTCGTACATTCTACGATGCGTGGCTTGCGATTGGCTGTTGTTTCGCTAATCCATTGCTTTAGTTCTTCTTTTGCAATTCCTTGAAAATCAATATTTTCTAAATCATTTTCGACCAAAATACTTTTACCCAATAAATCTTCATTTCCTTCCGCATCAATAATTTTCACCATAATAGAAGGCGCGTCCAATCCCGCTATTTTTCGCAATTGTTCAATCTCATTATCTGCATCCGTCGGGTCGATGGGCGTAAACAAAACCTCAATCCGACCATTACAACCCAAGCCCACACCAATCTGATTTTGGTCGTCATCCATCGTATCATAGACCACTTTTGAAGCCGTATTTTTAAAAATTGCCATCTGCGAACGCTTCAGCGCATCACCTTCCAAGCAACCACCGCTAATTCCGCCCGTCCAAATGCCGCTACTCCGCACCAACATTCGCGCGCCAATGCGCCGATACGAAGATGCCTCCACATTCACCACAGAAGCGAGTGCGACTTTTTCTTTGCTATGGTCAAGCGCGTCGTAATCGGCTATGATTTTTCTTATCTCTTTCATGGATAATTTTGAATGAGTCAATTCTGAATGAGTCAATGACATATCAATACCACATTCAATGTGAATTTATTCATTTAACAACAAAATTTATAACTTTTTGATTAGAAACGTAAAACGATTTTGCAAATCGTCCGTTCGGAGATGATTTTCTTTGTGATTTATCTGTAAAAAATTAATTTTGCATCAAATAAAAAACAGCACATGAAAAACGTAGAGAAAATTCATGAATTTTCTCTACGTTTTTCGCACCTAAATTACTCTACCCTGCTAAAAATATTTTTCATCATACGAGTTAAAAAATTACACTCAAATAGACCTAAAACTCGTCTGCCATTTGCAAAATGTCAGCCGTGTTTTAGGTAAGCTCAAAGCTCAAATTATTGAATTTAAGCCTCTGCTTGACTACTTAATATTTATAAAAATGCGAGTCTTCCCCCCTCGAAACACGGC
>CALHBW010000524.1 GCA_937930625.1 uncultured Saprospiraceae bacterium
TATTCAGCGTGAAAATGCCGACCAAATCAAAGCCGATTACGAAAACGCCATAGCTCTCGCCGAAAGCAAAAACATCAAGGTTGCCTATTCCAATGATGCCTTCGAACTATGGTTTTTACTACATTATCAATACTTTGACAACCAATGGACACGCTATGAATATTACGATAAATTGAGCGAATTATGGGCTTGCAATTATGAAAAAATGGGGAAAAATATTGCTTTTGCGAAAACCATTTACAAACGACTTGAAGAAGACGAAAACGCCAACCAAGCGCAAGCCATCAGTAGAGCAGAAAAATTATTAGAAAATCAAGAAGATGTAAATTACGCAGAAAAAAATCCCGCAACGAATGTACACAGCCTTGTAAAAGAACTCAATAAGCACTTCTAAGTAAGTGGTTGAACTGAACTAAGCGACACTTTTAATTATTTATTTAAACTTAAACTTATTCTTAAACTTACTAAACCAACAAACTCCCCTTCCCAATCTCCTTCAACCTAACAATCGCTTCCTTCGGATTTTCAGCTTTAAATACACTACTTCCTGCCACCAAAACATCTGCTCCCGCTTTCAATATTGCCTCCGCATTTTGCAAACCCACGCCACCATCTATCTCAATTTTAGCGGAGAGATTTCTTGTGATAAGGCGTTCTTTGACCTGTTCGATTTTTTTGAGTGTATTATAAATAAATTTCTGTCCGCCGAAGCCCGGATTCACCGACATTATCAAAACCAAATCCGCTTCATCCAACACATCCTCCAAAACAGAAACAGGCGTACCCGGATTAATCGCTACGCCTGACTTCGCACCTGTCTCGCGTATCTGTGCGAGTGTGCGATGCACATGCGGACAAGCCTCGTAATGCACCGTAATCACATCTGCCCCTGCTTCGCGGAATTGCGTGATATACTTTTCCGGCTCGACCATCATCAAATGCACATCAAACGGCTTCTTAGAAATCGCTCTCAATTGCTTGATAATCGACATCCCAAAGGAAATGTTCGGCACAAAACGCCCATCCATCACATCCAAGTGATACCAATCGGCTTCCGAATTTTCCACCAAATCTACCGCCTCATACAGTCTTGTAAAATCTGCCGCCAATAAAGAAGGCGCAAGTAAATGTTTCATGTTTCATGTTTTAGTTTATTGAGTTTATTGAGTGATTAGTTTATCGGTTAAGTGGTTGGACTGAACTAAGCGACCATACTATTATACATGGCTCAAAAAACCCAAAAGAAAACGTCTTGCTGAATTTATTTCAGCATCTCCCAGACGATGAAAAACTATGTCGGGCAGAAGCTACAAATCGCTGTTTTATAGCAAAATACGAAATTGTAGCTCACATTTAATATTCTGCTTGTAGCTTGGGAGATACTGAAATAAATTCAGCAAGACGTTCTGGTTTGAGGTTCATGTATAGTAGTATGCGTGTACTGCTTATTCGTTTTGCAATTTATTGATAATGAATAATTTATCTTCAAGAATGATTGAATAAAACACTTTAATCTATATGAAATATAAATATATTTTTCTCCTACTCCTCACCCTCCAATCCTGCAAAAAAGACCCCACCCCACCCACACTCCTAAGTCCACAAGAGGTCATCGACTCCCTCACCCAAAACTACACCCAACTCCCGGAAGCAAGCATCGCCATATCAGGTGATTCAAGCGTATTCGCACAATACATCGACCCGACGGACATTTATCCGCATGGCACACTCGGCGATGTATGGGAAGGAACGGGTTTGGCGGTCTATCACGAAGGGCGGTTCAAGGAATTACAATTGCCGGATAATCAGGTATTTGAAGACATCACGCCACGCTTGGTCGATGTGGACAGTGATGATACGCCCGAACTCATCTGCATCCGCACAGACGTAGATTTAGGCGGTGGAATTGCGATATATCGCCTGACAGAAACGGGTATAGAAGAGTATGCTTTTGTACGGGAAATCGGGACGCCATTCAGATGGCTAAATATTGCAGCGATATACGACCTCGACCAAGACGGCAACCTTGACCTCGCTTGGGTAGAGACGCCACACATAGGTGGAATATTGAAGGTGGGAACGATACGCGAAGGCGAAATTACGGTAGCTGCCGAGCATCCTTACGTCACGAATCACGAGATTGGAGAACGCAATTTGTGTGCATCAGCATTGGATGAGACGCGGCAACTCATTATGTCGAGCGCGTCCCGCACGAAGGTCGTCTATGTGACTTATGAGAATGGAGAATTGACACGCGTATTGGAAGAGTTTCAAGTCCTTGATTTGACGCAACCGATTTATGACCAATTGCCAAATACCGTTTTTTTGAATGATAATAATTGTCGGTTTGGGGAATGATTTTGGACGTTCATTTGTAGGGGCAGGGCATGCCCTGCCCCTACAAATGGACATTCAAAATTATTTCGACTGATTCTTCCGCATCTGATTTTCACTCCCGACACGTATGTCACCTACAACTTCGAGTTGGCTACTACTCTTGATATTCATCGTCGGTTTGCCTTGATACATGGATATTTCGCCTGTTACGCAAATTTGCTTGCCGAGTAGTGCTTCTTCGGGCTTATAATCAAAATTCGCACGATTATCCTTCCAAATGGAAACACTGAACAGTTGGTTAGGAAATTTCTTATCCAAATTCAAAAAAGTCGCACCGGATTTTTGGCTGAGTTTGCCCGATACGACCGTTCCGCAGACGGTGATTGTTTTGCCTTTATAGAGTCGTGCTTGTACGGTGTTGAATTTGCCGTCGGGTAGGGGAGGGCGTATTGGCGCGACATCAGCGATGACACCGTTTTCAGAAATAGCTGTTTTCCAATTGTTTATGTCGGGTTCGCCTTCGTGTTTTTCGGCGAGATTGGGGAAGAAATTAATGCCTGTTAATTCCTCAATATGATCCACCGATACGACGTAACTCTCCAACGGATATTTGCAAGAGGCATTGGGCAGGATAAAACCAATGGTCGTTTTTGTCTCTAAATCCAAGGCAACTTTATAGTAAGATTTCGGTACGCTGACCTCGTTTTTACCGATTTTTTTCAAATCATCCGCCAAAATACCACCTGCAACAACATGTATTTGCCTACCGCGACTGATGACATAATTTCGGAGAAATCCCTCCAATTCTGCCCATCGTTCGCGGTTGAGTTCGGCGAGTTGCGGACTCATATTGGAGTATAAATAAGATTCGCTAATGCCCGTTTTTGACCATCGAAAATCTGCCGAAGGCGCAATATGCCCTCTATCGTAGCCACTGTACCAATAGTCGTCTTTCACAGCCGACCCCGTCTTGACTTTTTCATCGGGTCGAAAGTCGTTGGTGCGGCTCAGATTGCCCGTTGTTACTTCGGGTACGACGATATGCGCGACCCATGCCGCTTGCTCATGCGCTTCATCATAGCACAAAGTAAGTGCTTGATGTTCAATAAGTTGGCAATTAGATTTCGTGACGGGATAGCCTACATTTTCCAAATCTTCCTGTACTTTGGTGAGGAGCAAGGTTTCCTGTTGGGCGAGGATTTTTTCTTTTTGTTGTTCAAGTTCACGGAGTAGTTTTTTATTTTCTTCAATTTGGTTGGCAGTCGTTTGGGCAGAGATTTGAAGGGTTGAGCATAAGAGGGCTACACAAAAAACGAATGAAAACTTATTTATGAACATAGAGCAAAGATAAGGTTTGTGAACGTTAAATGCTGTTTTGATTTGTTATTTAAAGGTCAATTAACTTGACGTGATTAGTTGATTAGTTAATTAGTTGTTAGTCAACGTGTTATTGATGATCAACCTTGCAAAAGGTGGCTTGTTTTGTGAGTAAAAATAAATACGTTTTTACATGAAATAATATTTTATCTCTTTTTAATTGTGAAAACCAATCATTTTTAATTAACATTATTTTAGGATTTGTTTTTATTCACAAAATACTCTC
>CALHBW010000525.1 GCA_937930625.1 uncultured Saprospiraceae bacterium
TAGCCATGAAACAATGTAACAATGTAGCCATGTAACAATGAAGCAATTCAACAATGAAGCCATAAAACAATATAGCCATGAAACAATTTAACCATCTAAAAATTTCGAGAGCTAATTTACAGCTTTTTCCTGAATTTGGATGCAGCTAATTTTCTTCATCTTCCCTACCTTTACCTCATGCAAAAGGAACAAAGACATAAAACCCGACCTATCCTAAGTCAAGTCGGCTTATTATTGCTCTTTGTTTGCACGACGGGTTGGGTCTTTTGGCACTTACTCGGCGATATGCTGTTCCAATTCAACAACACTCAATTCGACACGCTCGGTGATGGCTTCAAAAACTACTTCACTTTTGCTTACCAATACAGGCATGGCACAGGTATATGGTTTGACGGGATGCTCTATCCCTACGGCGAGCATGTCATTTACACAGACGGGCAACCACTCCTCGTTTGGTGTTTTCAAGTTCTAAGAACTCTTGGCATCAACATAGAAGGTTACGAATTATTGACCTTGCGCCTGTGTATGATGGTGGGTTTTGTGTTGCTGTCTTTTTTTACCTACAAAATTTGTCGATACTATCGGCTGCCCGTCGGCTTTGCTATTCTTATTGCGGTGCTGTGTGTAGCGATGAGTCCGCAATTGTATCGTGTGCCGCGTCATTTTAGTTTGGCTTATGGGTTTATTTTTCCGTTGACTTGGTATTTATGGCTTTTATTTGAGGATAAAAAACGCTATTCTCCTTTGATTCTTTTGGTATTGATGGCAATTGCGTCCGGTTTTTTGCATCCTTATTTGATGCTGAGTATGTGCTTGTTTGGATTCGCGTATGCTTTGGTAAAATGGATTGATTTTTTGATAAGAAAAATAAAAGTTAAAAGAAACACCCATCGCAAAAGCACCGGGTTTAAACCCGGTGCTTTTGCGATGGAACAAAATATTCACCAACACCTTAAACGCTTCGCTATTGCCTTACTACCCATTATCATTTTCACGCTCATCACTCAAATGACCGACTCCGTCACCGACCGTCCTCAAAATCCACATGGCGTACTGAATTACAAAACCGAAATTGCTGACCTTTTTCCCTTTTACGGCATACTTTCCGAACGATTCAGCGAAGCACTCGAACTCCGCACGGAGTATCGCGAGGGCTATTGTTACGCGGGTTTTTTGTTTTTGTTAATGCCTGTTTTATTCATTATTAATTTTTTGGTAAAACGTTTTTCCTCCCCCTTAATCCCCCTCCAAAGGGGGAGACGTGCGATGGTTTCCCCCTTTGGAGGGGGCTGGGGGGTGGACTTGCGCCCATTCGCCTTTACTGCCTTGCTGATACTCGCAGTAGCCACTGGCTTACATGTCATACTCACAGGCGGATGGATATTGGAACTCCTGCCACCACTCAAACAATTTCGGGCATTGGGGCGGCTGTCTTGGGGATTTTACTATGTGATATTTGTGTGTTTGGCGGTCTGGTTTTGGCGATTTATTCAAGGGATGCAGCCGATTTGGAAATATGGATTATTGGCGATTGCAGTTGTGGGTTGGGGCTACGACGTACATACCTATCACAAGCATTTACGGACGCATATACAAACTTATAAATCTGAAAACCTTCTAAAATCCGAAAAAAATATCGCCCAAATCATGCAAAACGCCCAACAACAAGCCAACGAATTTCAGGTAATGCTGACGCTGCCTCCGTCGATAGAAGGCGCAGAAATTATCGGTTTCCCGGATGATAAAACGATACGCCGACATGCGCTGCCTTATGCCTATCAATCGGGTTTGCCGATGACAATGGGGATTATGTCGCGGACATCGGTATCAAGGGCGTTGAAGGTATGTCAGTTGGGCAGTTCAGAATTTGTGCAGAAGGAATTATTGGAAGATTTGCCCTCAGACTTGCCTTTATTAGTGGTGATTGCGAATGATAAAATTTCGGAATTTGAGGATATACTGAAACGTGCGGTGAAAATCGGTTCGGATGAATTATTGACGCTATATCAACTCGACATTCAAGCGGCTGCCGAAGTACGAAAAGTAAGTAAACAGGATTTGAAAAACGCCATTAAAATAGATGATTCAAACGAAAATCCGGTGTCTGACATCTCTAAGATGTCCGACACTTTAACCAATTCTAATTTTCTTTTTTATAATTTTTTCAATAATAAAAAAACAAAAAACGCATTACATTCGCAAGGTGCATTATTCACGAAAAAGGATAATACAATTTTAATGAATGAAAAAATAGAACTGCGCGATACCCTTGATATTGAGGTGAGTATGTGGTTCAAAGTAGAGCCGTCGAATCGTAGTATTCCGATTTGTAGTTTTAGAGCCTTTGATGAAAATGGAGAATGGGTCTTGGAAAATACATTTATGGATAATTCATTTCGACGAGTAGAAATTGTGGACGATTGGGTGCGTTTTCTGAAATCATATACGCTGACGCTTGATGTGAGACGAATAGAACTGGAATTGTCGGGTAAAAATTTGTGGATAGATAATGTGTTGATTAAGGAAAAATCATTGGACGTGTATGCGCCAACTTCGCAGCCGGATTTAATTTATTTTAATCATAAAATGGTGGAGTGTACTGATTGTGGTTTCTGAAAGCATGTTCAAAATTTGGTAGTGCTATAAATGTAATGCCCTAATTTGATTTACATTTTTTATTCTTTCTAAAAATTCTTCTTTTTTCAATTTTGCCTCTTTGTGGATATTTAAGTTTATTAAAGTTTCTTTTTCCATTTTTTGAATTTATTTTTTAGTTATACTACAACTTCACCACCTTCCAAGTCCGAAACACCCCATTCTCCAACATCACACGCACCAAATAATGCCCTTTTGGAGCATCACTCAAATCAATTTTCTGTATAGTGTTATTCGTATTTTTTAATGTATTTTGAAAAATATTTTGACCAAATAAATTAAACACATCAACGTGAATATTTTTTTCTTGTGAATGATTTTGAATATAAAAAATACCTTCATTCGGATTGGGAAATAAAGCCATTCCGTCGAATGAATCCGGCGTGTCTGTATCGGTAGTTGTCAGGCTAAATTCTAACCAATTAAAATTGAATTGCGGCGCAGTAACATACACCCGTAAGTGCCGCTGTCCGGCTTGTAAATATGCGGATCTTTCCGTTGTAGCCCACTCCTGCCAATCGCCCGTTGGAGGAAAAGTGACTGAATGTAAAATGTATGCATCTCCCTCATTATTAATGGATTGCAACTGAATGCCGCCCATCTCACTTGGCGCGGCAGTGCGATATTCGACCTTGTACGTACCCGTCTGCGCGACATTCACGTAGTAGTCCATATAATCGGTGGCATCCAAAAAACCGACATTTTTTCCACCACCTGTGTCAAGGGTATTTTCCAACTCCACACCGACTTGAAAAAAGAAATCTTCCGCCTCCACACGTCCGGGTATCGCGTGTATGATAGGCACAGTATTCTGCACTTCTTTGAAGGTAAACATATTCAAAATCGTAGCATCCGTAGCAAAAATATCGCTGCCCGTATAGTTCATCCGAATCAGGTCTGTCGATTGCAAAATTTCATCCACTGTGAAAGTGACGATACGCGGATTTTCAATATTCAAGACCGCATCCGTAATCGTAATCGGATAGCCACCCACGAGAATTTCAAAATTAGCGGGAGAGGGTGGGAGTGGTGCAGCCAAAGGTTTATTTAGGTACAAATCTATCGTCTGATTATCAATCGTAATCGCAGACAAAAACTCCGTAGCAAGGTCGGTGGTTTCGCCCGTTTTTACCAATTCAATCGTACTCAAATTATAATCCCGACCTTCGGAGTGAAAGCGAAATTTCCGATTATCGGTAGTCAGTACGATATTCGGAACGGTGACGGTTTGCCAATTTTGATAGCCGCCCGTATTGGGTACATATCGCAAAATCGTCACATCACT
>CALHBW010000526.1 GCA_937930625.1 uncultured Saprospiraceae bacterium
GGGTATCGCGTCAACTCACACCGAGGCGCCCAATTCCGAGTATGGGCAAGCCAATAACTCAAAGCATACCACAATTGAGTAAAAACAAAAAAATCCTTATCTTTGAAATATGAAAAAAGGAAAACAACTCATACGATTCGACTGGGCGATGAAAAAAATGCTTCGCAACAAAGCCAATTTCGACATCTTGGAGGGTTTTCTGAGCGAATTACTCAAAGAAACGGTGACGATTATCCGCATCTTGGAGAGCGAAGGCAATAAGGAGGACAAAGAGGACAAGTACAATCGCGTAGATATTTTTGTCGAAACCGGAAAGGGCGAATACATCATTGTCGAGGTTCAAAACAGCAAAGAATACGACTATTTTCACCGCATATTATACGGCACATCAAAAGCGATTACCGAGTACATTGGCTCTGGTCAAGAATACGCGAAAGTCAAAAAAGTTATCTCCGTAACGATTGCTTATTTTGATTTGGGACAAGGCGAAGACTACGTATATCATGGCACTACAGAATTCAAAGGCATACATAAAGGTGACGTGCTGAACTTAGCGCAAATCCAGAAAGATACCTATAGAGTTGATGATGTCCACGAAGTCTATCCCGAATATTGGATTATCAAAGTCAGTCAATTTAAGGGCATCATTCAAGACAAACTCGACGAATGGATTTACTTCCTCAAAAACAGCGCACTCCCTGAAAACTACTCTGCCAAAGGTCTCTCCGAAGCTAAAGAAAAGCTCGACGAGATGAACATGACTGACAAAGAAAAAGCCATCTACAAAGCCTATCTGAAAGATTTGAGAGACATCGCCAGCGCACAGCACACGAAGATGATTGATGCTAAATTGGAGAAAGAGAGACAGAGAAAGTTAGCGGAAGCGGAGAAAAAATCTGTGGAAGCGGAGAAAAAAACCAAAGAAGCGGAGAAAAAATCTGCGGAAGCGGAGAAAAAATTTAAAGAAGCGCAAAGGAAGTTGGAACAGAATCAAAAAGAAGCGATAATTGGTCTTGACAAAGTTGGTGTTCCGACAGATAAAATTGCCCAAGCACTCAAAATACCCGAAGCTCGTGTCATTGAAATTCTACAAGAATATAAGTCAATAAAATAACCCTGACGAATAATATACATCGTAGCGTGGTGCTTCCAGCCCGCGCCTCGCGTCCACTCACACCACCACACCCAATTCCGAATATGGGCAAGCTAACAACTCAAAGCATACCTCATCAAAGGATTTGTCTTGGACGATGAACGCCTCAAATCCGGCAAGCCAATGAACTATTTTGATGAACGCCTTGAACGCTTATGCTGCCTCACATCGACAAAAAATGCTTGCTTTTTCCGAAAAAAGGGATATGATTTTGGGCTTTTTGAGCGAAAACTCCGTATATTTGGTAAAAATCAACGAAAATTATGACAAACAGCATTGGCATAGAATACCTCACCAACGAGGCAGGAAACAAATCTAAAGTCTTGATTTCCTATGAAGATTGGCAACACATCGAAGCGGATTTGAAGGAATGGAGGGCGTACAAAGCCAGAAAATTCAGTCTCAAAACGGCTTTTACTGAAGTCAAATTGATGCAACAAGGCAAATTCCCCAAAGAAGATATGCAAACCTTTTTAGATGAATGTTAATGTCATTTCTACTTTAATACTATGAACAATCAAGAATATCGTATGGACAGAACACAATTCCAAAAACAAACTTTCCAAGAGGCAGACATGCAATACGGATATTGGCAATCCAAAAGTATTGCCGAGCGATTTCGTGCAGCTTATTATCTTATCAGCGTAGCCTACAATTTCGACCTTCAGAACCCACCGCGTATGGATAAGGCGGCTTTTTCTATGAGAAAACATACTTCCTGATGTCTAATATTTTTAATCCGGATTTTCAAGATTTTATCAAGGCACTAAATAATAATGATGTTGATTACATCTTGTTGGGTGGTTATGCGGTGATTCTGTACGGTTATTCGAGAACAACGGGTGATATGGATATTTTTGTCCGAAAAAACAAAGAGAACTACCGCAAGATAGTCGTGGCATTTCGTGAATTTGGAATGCCCGTATTTGATATGACCGAAGAAAACTTCTTGAATAATTCGGATTTAGACGTATTTAGTTTTGGTATTCCGCCCGTCAGTATTGATATTCTGACCAATGCGAAAGAACTGGATTTTGACGAAGCATTCGATAATGCGACCATACACGAAATAGACGACTTACAAATCAGGGTCATTCACTTCAATGACCTCATCCGACAGAAAAAAGCGGTCAACCGACCAAAAGATATTAATGACATTTTACATTTGAGTAATTCCGAAGAAGAATAAAACTATCTCCACCGTAGCGTAGTGCTTCCAGCCTGCGCCTCGCTTTAGTTTAGCCTCGCGTCCACTCACATCGCAGTACCCAACTCCGAATATGAGCAAGCCAACAACTCAAAGCATACCAAATCAAAGGATTCGTCTTGGACGATGAACGTCTCAAATTCAGCAAGCCAATGCACTATTTTGACGAACGCCTTGAACGTATACGCTACTTCACATCGGTAAAAAATGTATGGTTTTTTTGAAAAAAGGGGTGCGATTTTGGGCTTTTTGCTATGTAAAAATTTTATTACAAAAAAAAATCAAAAAAGTGTATAAATGTGTTGTGATAAACAAAATGTTTGACTATTATTGCGTGTATTTTTGTAATGCTATAATATTTTAACAATACACAATGATTAATACTGAATTGATAAAAGTAATTAGGTCTGAACTCGAATGCTCACAAGAGGATATTGCAAGAAAACTAAATGTTTCATATACCACAATCAATAGATGGGAAAATAGTAAATCCTTTATTAAAGGGAAAAAACAAAAAAATATTGAAAACTTATATAAAGAAGTATTTAAAGTTAATATTTTACCAACGAAATATTACAGGAACTTAAAGGCTTATGCTTTGTTTGCAGGTGGTGGTGGATTTCATTTGGGAATGGAGAAACATTTTGAAGTGTTGGTAGCAACCGATATTGAAGGCGCAGCAGAAAAAACACATAAGGCAAATTGGCCACAATTACCTTTTATTAATGAGGATATTAGGAAAATATCGGGAAAAGATATGTTGGATTTAGCCGATGGTATAAAGCCTGACATTATTTTCGGAGGACCTCCTTGTCAAGGGTTTTCAACATTAGGGGCAAAGTTATCTTCCGACCCAAGAAACATACTTTTCGATCATTATGCAAGACTTGTTGAAGACTTGTCACCTAAATGTTTTTTATTTGAAAATGTTAAGTCTTTGACCACAATGTATCAAGGCAGATTCAAAGATAGCATTATTAAGAGATTTCAAGAATTGGGTTATACAGTTTATCAAAAAGTATTAAATTCGGTTGATTATGGCGTTCCGCAAAATAGAGAGAGAGTTTTCTTTTTCGGAACAAAAATAGATCATCCCTTTAAATTTCCTTCCAGAACACATGGAGAAGGGTTAAAAAAATATACAACTGTCGGAGAAGCCATAAATGATTTGGCGGGAAATCTTGAAAATGAGTTGAACGCTCATACACCATTAAATCATTCTGAGATAGTAATCGAAAGATATAAATTTATTCCTGAAGGAGGCAAATTGCCACCACCAGAGGAGTTGCCGGAACGAATAAGAAGAAAGAATTTTGGAAATACTTATAAAAGATTACATAGAGAAAAACCTGCTTTGACAATGGTGCCGGGCAATAATGCATTTGCTATACATCCGGTATTAAATAGGAGTCTTACACCTAGAGAAGCAGCTAGAATACAAACTTTTCCTGATAGTCACATTTTCATTGGAGATAGGAGAAGGCAGTGCATTCTTGTAGGAAACGCTGTTCCACCTGTTTTAGCAGAGAAAATTGGAGAAGAAATATTAAACCATATGAATAAAAATACCAAAATATCAGAATCAGATGTTCCTGTTTTAGGCATGGAAAAAAAATCTAATTCAGCGAAAATAAGTGAAGATAGAGTTATACCATATAGCAAGCTCAAAAAACTTGATTCTAAAGAAGGATTCATTGATTTATTTTGTGGAGCAGGAGGTTTTACCATAGGATTTGCAAAAGGTGGTTGGAAACCTATGTTGGGGGTAGATTTTAATAAATCAGTAGATAAAACGCATAAGTTTAATTTCCCCACAGTTCCTTTTATGCACGCTGATTTGTCAAATAATGAAGTGAAAAATACAATTTATTCAGAATTTAAAGAAAAAGAAATAGGGCTAGTTGTTGGTGGTCCGCCGTGTCAAGGTTTTTCGATTTTTGGCAAAAGAAGATTTGTTAATACAAAAGGCTATGACCCACATGAAGACCCAAGAAATAAATTAGTATTTTCATTTATTGAAATTGTAAATGAGCTACAGCCTAGATGGTTTTTAATGGAAAATGTCAAAGGATTTGCCAATTTAGATAAAGGCTATTTTTTGAAGAAAGTAATAGAAGATTTTAAAAATATTGGATATGAAAATGTAGAATATAGAATACTAAATGCAGCGCATTACGGTGTTCCGCAATTAAGACAAAGATTAGTTATTATTGGTAATAGAACAGGGCATATCATTCCTTGGCCTAAAAAGAAATTTTTTGAAAACCCAAGAGATTGGCAAAAACCATACTCCACTGTTGGTGACGTGATTACAGATTTATCTACCCAAGAATCTTTAAAAAAGTTTGCTAATCATGTACCAATGAAACATAAACCATTATTAGTTGAAAGGTATAAACATATCGAAGAAGGTAAAAAACTAAATGTGGATCAATTGCCTGAACATTTGAAAAAAGGATACCGGACTGATAAGGTCAAAAATTACAGCCATGTGTTTAAAAGGTTACACAGAGCAAAACCTTCAACAACAATGGTGCCCGGTCATAACGCATTTCCAATTCATCCCTGGCTTAATAGATCGCTGACAGTTAGAGAGGCTGCCAGAATACAAACCTTTCCCGACGATATTTTATTTCTGGGCAATAGGCAGGAGCAATGCATCCAAGCTGGAAATGCATTTCCGCCACTACTTGCCGAACTTATAGCGACTAATATTAAAAAAGCCGAAAAAAATAATTGGTTTCCGGGAGAAGTACCCAGTTCTGCATGGTATAGCCTTATTGAAAAACCGGATTCCGTTGAGTTAACTTTAGATTTATAATTATGAGCCATGATTTATACGCTTCGTGGGCAACATCAGAATTAGCTAAAATACTATCAGATGATCCGTCAGGGTGCTTCGTCAATTCTGACGAAATTGGAGAGTATTCAATGTTTGCAAGTAGAGAGAGTGGTAGAATATGGCCTATTCCTGATGGAAGAATAAGTATAGAACTCCAAAACAACACGAAGTATGAAATCGCTTTAGAAATGAAGCGAACTAACGAGGGGCTTCACGGTATTTTAACGGCAATTGGTCAATCGCAAGCATATCTGGATAAAGGGTATTCAGCATCGGCAATAGTAATTCCTGAGAAATACGATACCTTCGAGACACCGGGAGATTATATTGCAAGGGTGATGAATCTGGTCAATCCAAACCTATCAGTTGGTGTGTATTCCTATCAACCGCCAGACTCAACTGCACCTAATCCTTTCAGAAGCAAAATCTTTTGCCACAGACCGATTGGAATTAATTTGAGTAACAACGTACAAGCAGGAAATTTTTTAGCAAAGGAAAAAGCAAATACTCAATGGGCACATTTGCGAGAGGGAAGTAGTGAACCACATGCTTTTTTCATGTACTTACAATTAGCGAAAAAATACTCGTTTTCAGATATTTCTGAACCAAATATAACTTTTCCCCAAGAATTGATAGATGCTTGCAATAGCTTAGGAAATAACAGAACAATGTTAAAATATCTATCAAATTCTGTGGGTGATACTTTTCATGACTTAGCTTGGAGGAACTTTTGGTTTGAGTATGTTTTTCATCAAGAGAATACCAATATTTTCAATATGAACGGCTCAATTTATACTGTAGATGATGTTGAAACTAAACTCTTAAAGAATGACGGTAGCAATGAATATAAAAAATATTGGAGTGGAAGAGCAAACTCGAAAAAAAATACCTTAGTGACAAAGCTGAACGAAGGAACAATAAGTGAAAATCAAGCATGGGAAAAGTTTGCTGAAAATGTGAGAAATAGAGCGCATAGTTATAGAGAAGATATTGATTCGGGATTAGAACATTTAGGACTAATAGAGCCGGATGGTAAACCGAGCCAACTCGGATATAAATTTGTTGATGCTTGTGAAAGAAGTGGAGACAGTCATACAGGGATTCCCAAACTAATTCTTGGTAATGCACTTTTGAATAATGGCAATTTGGCTGCATTCCTACACTACGTACACAGAATATCTGAAGAAGAACTACGAAGAAACCCACTTTCCTTTACGAAAAGTGATAATAACCAAAGAATTGACATTGACGAGTACCTATCCCACATCAGAAATACTATGGCAAATGATTTGAAAGTCTTGAACACAGCGTCGCTGCGTGGTGGCGCAGCAAGAAAACCATTTCAAGCCGAGATAGCGATATTAAGAAAGTTCGACTTCGTTGGAAAATTCAGGTTAGGGGTTGGATTAGAAATCAACTGGCCTTTGATAAATGAATATATGTCCTTTGAGGTTTAATTATTAAATATAGCTCTGACATTTTGGATTACACAACTATGAAAAGATTCACCATAACACTCATAATCCTAACCCTAATCACCCTCCAACTCACCGCCCAAAAAAACAAAACCCGCAACCGCACACAAATTACCACCAACCAAATAGACCAAACCCTCTACAACGCAATCCAATACCGCAACATAGGTCCCTACCGAGGCGGACGCTCTTGCGCCGTAGCCGGTGTCCCCGGCAAGCCCAATTTATTCTACTTTGGCGCGACGGGCGGTGGCGTTTGGAAAACCCAAGACGGCGGACGCACTTGGGCAAACATCAGCGACGGATACTTTGGCGGTTCTGTCGGGTCGATAGCGGTGGCGGGGTCGGATGCTAATGTCATGTATGTCGGCGGTGGCGAGAAAACTGTGCGTGGCAACGTCTCCTACGGCTACGGCGTGTGGCGGTCAGAAGATGCGGGAAAGACGTGGACACAAAAAGGCTTGACCGAGTCGCGGCACATCGCGCGGATTCGTATTCATCCACAAAATCCTGATGTGGTGTATGCGGCGGTCATGGGCAATCTGTTCGCGCCCAATTCGCAGCGTGGCGTGTTCAAATCTACCGATGGCGGTACGACTTGGCGCAAGGTCTTATACGTCAACGACGAAGTAGGCGCAGTTGATTTGCTCCTCGACCCCAACAATCCGCGACACCTCTACGCGAGTACTTGGCGTGTGAAGCGCACGCCGCACAGCATGTCGAGCGGTGGCGAGGGTTCGGGCTTGTGGAAAAGCACCGATAGCGGCGAAACGTGGACAAATATCTCCGAAAATGAAGGCTTGCCCGAAGG
>CALHBW010000527.1 GCA_937930625.1 uncultured Saprospiraceae bacterium
CATCCCGTCGAAAGATACACGCATTTTGATTTATTGCAATAATAATATCCTAAACGATCCCATAAGTTTTCGGGGAAAAAGTATGCCGCTGGCTTTGAATATTCCGACTTTTATCAACCTCTATGGTTATGGGTATAAGAACATTTATGAATTGGCGAATCTCGTACCCGTTGAGCATCCTGATTTGGTATTTGAAGGGACTTGGGTGGAGTAGTTCTAACTACTTTTCTCTCACAATCACATGAAAATAATTCCCAAAAAACAAAAAAAGAACCGTCATTCTATATCAAAGTAAACAATCTAAACTCGTTTACAAATATAGAATGACGGTGGACTTTAGAGTCTTTATTTTTGATGCGTTTTAATCGTAATCTTGCTGTTCAAAGTAGGCTTTCAGGTCTCGACTACCATGTACTACGTCTATAATTTCCACACATTTCTCTCAATTGGTCAGTAGTATAATACTTGCCATTTTCAACTTCTTTAATGGATATTTCCGCTTGTTTTCTAAATTCCTCGACAGTAATCGGCGTACCGTCCACCTCATAACCGACGATTTTTGATTCGTTACTTTTTGTGAGATGCCTTTAAATGAAACAAATGACACCATATAAAGACACTTAACCCTCACGACTGCGACCAATAAAACTCACAATCATCAAATTTACGATTGATAAGGTCTTCTTTTTCAATGAGAACGGAAAATACACCTTCCGCATTAAAACTACATGTGAATAAGTCGCTATTTAGCAAACATACCAAAAATCCTGTTGCAAACTTCCATTTTTTATTTTATCATGCAAAAAAATACAGCGACATTATAACACAACGACATCACAACACCAACACCATGCTTTACGACCAAATTCAAGAATCACTTAGCTATCTTCGTACTCAAACAGACTTTGAGCCTGATTATGGTATCATACTCGGCACGGGTTTGAGCAATTTGACAGAATATATCGAAATTGAAGCGGAAATTGACTATAAAAACATTCCACATTTCCCTATTTCGACGGTAGCAAGCCACAAAGGGAAATTGATTTTCGGAACATTTGCCGGACAAAAAATCGTGGCGATGGCAGGAAGGTTTCATTATTATGAAGGCTATACGATGCAGCAAGTGACCTTCCCTGTAAGAGTGATGAAAGCATTGGAAATCAAGCAATTATTTATCTCCAATGCAGCAGGTAGCACCAATGCCGAAATGCAGGCAGGCGACCTCGTTTTTGTACGCGACCACATCAATCTACAACCCGAAAACCCGCTACGCGGTGCCAATGACGAGCGACTCGGTCCGCGCTTCCCTGATATGCTCCATACTTACGATATTGAATTGAACAAAAAAGCACTCGAAATCGCTCACGCACACAATATACGCGCACACGAAGGCGTATATGTAGGCTTACAAGGTCCGAATCTCGAAACACCTGCGGAGTATGAATATTTGCATCGTATCGGTGGCGATATTGTCGGGATGTCCACCGTACCGGAGGTCTTGGTGGCACGACATGCAGGGCTACCCGTTTTTGTGGTTTCGGTGGTGTCCAATCAATGTTATCCGATTGAGAATATTGTAGAAACGACCATCGAAGACGTCATTCAAGTGGTAGAAAAAGCTGCACCTAATATGCGTTTTATCTTACAACGATTAATGGTTAATGGTTAATGGTTAATGGTTAATGGTTAATGTGAAACGAGCGCAATATTTACTTTGTTTAGTTGATTTTAAATTTATTAAACAATAAAAAAAATACAAATACTACACTCGCGTACTACTAACATTATCCATTGTACATTATCCGTTATCCATTATAAATATTGTTCTCCTTTTTTCTCTTTTATTTCTTTGGTAATTGCTTTGATTTCCTGCTCTTTATTTTTCGGATAAATGAGTAGCACATCATCCTCGTCCACCACAATATAATTCTCCAAATCCTTGACTACAACCAACTTATCTTTGGGCGCACGAATGAGGCAATCGCGGGTGTCATAAGTGAGAATATTGTCGGAATTGAGGGCATTATTCGCAGCGTCTTTTTCAAATTCGGCGTGTAGTGAGTTCCACGTTCCCAAGTCCGACCAACCAAATTCAGATGGAATGGTATAGACATTATCTGCCTTTTCCATGATGGCATAATCAATTGATATACTTGGAGTTGTGGGGTAAGCAAGGTCTATCGTTTTTTGTTCGTTTTCGGTATTAAGGTCGTTTTTTATTTCATTAAAAATACCAAATATTTCGGATTGGTACGTTTTAAATGCGTTAATAATATTTTCAGCTTTCCAAATAAAAATACCCGCATTCCACAGGTAATCACCGCTTGCGACGAATTGGGTGGCGCGTTGGAGGTCGGGCTTTTCGGTGAATCGAATGACTTTATTAATTCCTGCTTCGGCTTCGCCTTCAAAATTGATATAACCATAGCCCGTATCCGGTCGTGAAGGGCGAATACCGAGTGTACAGAGTGCATTGTTTTTTTCTGTAAAATCGAGTGCTTTTTTTATCGTTGTGATAAAATTATTTTCCTGCAAAATAATATGGTCGGAAGGTGCAACCACAAAGTTGGCTTCGGGATTTAAGGCGTGTAACTTGAACGCAGTATATGCCACACAAGGGGCGGTATTATTGCGGGATGGCTCACAGAGAATTTGGTCGTAAGAGATTTCGGGCAGATGTTCTTTGACTTGCTCACGATAAATTTTATTGGTGAGAATATAGATATTTTCTGCCGGACAAACATTCAGAAAACGCTCAAAAGTCAATCTAATCAGTGACTTGCCCGTACCGAGAATGTCTAAAAATTGTTTTGGACGATGCACACGGCTGCCGGGCCAAAAACGACTCCCGATACCCCCTGCCATGATGGCTACGTAATTATTGTTCATGTTGAATGAGTAAATGATTATATGAATAGATGAGTAAATGGTTTCAATGCGACAATGCTGAAATGCGTTAATGCTACAATGTTGGTAATACATTAGAAACATTTACTCATTTTTGCATCTATTCATTTACTCATTCGAGTGCCAAAGTTAAGGGTATTCGATACAGGGGACAACCGATTTGAAATATAAAATGAATTTTACTTTGCAAATGCGTAATAAGAAAACGTATCTTTGCCGAAATTTTCACCCCATTTCACTTTAATAAAAAAATAAGTCCGTAGGTTAGGTTAAAGTCAAACTTGAACTTGTACTTGACACTTGAACTTGAACTTAGAAAATATGCCATATTTATTTACTTCTGAATCAGTATCGGAAGGACATCCTGATAAAGTTGCCGACCAAATATCCGATGCGATTCTTGATGCGTTTTTGGCGCAAGACCCTGAATCAAAAGTTGCCTGCGAAACACTCGTGACTACCGGATTGACGGTAATTAGCGGCGAGGTACGTTCCAAAGCATATGTGGACGTACAGGAGGTAGCTCGCGGTGTCATCCGCAAAATCGGTTATACCAAATCTGAATACAAATTTGACGCAGATTCATGCGGTGTGATTTCTGCTTTGCATGAGCAATCGGCGGACATCGCGCAGGGCGTTGATGTGGGTAAAAAAGCCGAAGAACAGGGCGCGGGTGACCAGGGAATGATGTTTGGTTATGCGACCAATGAGACCGAAAATTACATGCCTTTGGCACTGCAATTGTCGCATATGCTCTTGGAAGAATTGGCGGCTTTGCGTCATGAAGGCAAGAAAATGAAGTACTTACGTCCTGACTCAAAATCTCAAGTGACGATTGAGTATAATGACGACAATACGCCAAAGCGCGTCAATACCATCGTTGTTTCTACACAGCACGACGATTTTGATTCGGAGAAAAAGATGCTCAAAAAAATCAAGGATGACGTAAAAGACATCCTCGTGCCACGCGTGAAAAAGAAATTGGGCAAACACATTCAAGCCTTATTTGACAAAAAAATTATCTACCACGTCAACCCGACAGGTAAGTTTGTTATCGGTGGTCCGCATGGTGATACGGGCTTGACGGGGCGCAAAATTATTGTTGATACTTATGGTGGAAAAGGCGCGCACGGTGGTGGTGCTTTCTCCGGTAAAGACTCGTCAAAAGTGGACCGTTCGGCAGCATACGCCACACGCCATATTGCAAAAAATCTTGTTGCGGCGGGCTTGGCTGACCAATGCCTTGTGCAAGTAGCTTATGCTATTGGTGTAGCGCGTCCGGTGGGTTTGTACATTGATACTTACGGTACA
>CALHBW010000528.1 GCA_937930625.1 uncultured Saprospiraceae bacterium
ACCAATTAAGGCAATTTCGCCTGCGTGAGAAAGATTGAATTGTAAAGGATTTTTCGGAAGAAAAGGCTTTCCGTTTTTACCATATTCAAATTGAATATCAGTAGATTTTTCGGATAAATACAAACTCAAAACCTGCCTTAATACTCCTCGCGCAATGATAAAATGTGACCTGTCTTTCTCAAAATGAAACTTGTTAGCACGTTCTTTTTCATCTTCTGAAAGTAATTTAATGCACTGATTTACAGCTAATTCGTCACTCAAATTTACAAACCATACGTGCGCCGTCCACCGTAAGTCGTCCACCGTCCACCGTTCACCATCAACCCTTGATTCTCTTGTATAATTCATTGGCTATGATTTTAGCGGCTTCACCCATAAAAATTTCATCATGCGTACCGGGAACATGGAAGATGTCCAATTCATTTTTTGACAAATATTCCCAAGTGTAAATGTGAAATTCTTTATCGTCGCGGTCAAGGTGTTCTTGGCTGCGAATCAGGGTAATTTTTACATCTTCGGGTTGCCATTCGTAAGCTACAAATACTTCCGCGAATTTCTTTCTTACACGTTCTATTTGTTGTTCTTGTGACGAGTTATTATCCGATACTTTTATTGGTAAACGTTTCTGTACCGCATCTGTAAAAGCACGAAAACCGATGTCACGAAATCTGTGTATAAACTTTTCCAAACGCCCTTTCTTTCTCGGTGGATTTTTACGCATAAATCCGGGAGCAGAATCTACAATGACCAACGTACCGATTACCTCCCCCATCGCTTTGAGTTGCTTTGCCATTTCGAAGGCAACGGCATTACTAAAACACATCCCAAGTATATGATACGGACCTTTTGGCTGCACTTTTCGTATTTCGCGCAAATAAAATGTCGTCATTTCTTCCATCGAATTATAAGAAAAATCTGTTCCATCCAAACCCTCCGGTTGTATGGCATAAACAGTCTGATGAGTTGGCATATTGTCTGCTAAACCCTTGTAAAACAACACATATGCGCCTCCTGCGTGTATGCAGAAAATCGGTTGTTTTCCATCACCCGCTTGCAAAGTTACTAGCGTATTCCAACCTATATCTTCGCCGGAAATTAAGGTTGAAAGAGCCTCTACTGTTCGGTGACGAAGCAAGGTAACAGGTGCTAAATTCTTCTCCGTTCTTTCTTTTATTTTTGAAAATAAACGAACAGCCATAAGCGATGTACCGCCCATCTCAAAGAAATCATCTTGGATGCCGATAGGACTTTTTCCAAATATGTCTTCCCAAACTTGTACTAATTCAAGTTGGGTTTGATTCTGTGGTTCTATGTAATTTTTGATGTCACTGATTTGATGGCTAAACTTCCGATGAGTACTTGTCAGTACAGGCTTTTCAATACGCTCTAAAACCTCCAATACTCCTAAATTTTCTTTTATGGAAGAAAAAATAACTTGTAGGCTCTCCGCAAACCATTCTACCAACTCTTTCTGTACCAAATTCGCATCATAACGGATATGAAAATCAAGCCTATCACTTGGTATCACAGCAATCGTCAAAGGATAAGTCGTCGTCATATTACCCTCCAAATTTGTGACATTCAAATTGGGGGTCTCCAAGCTACGCCACGGGAAATTTTCAAAGACAATTATACTATCGAATAATTCGATATTTTCTGATATTCCTGCCCAAGTTCTGACTTCATTCAAATTTACATAATCAAAACTTCTTGCTTTTAATTGATTGGTATGCAGTTGATTAAAAGCCTCTGATAAAGCCATACTATCATCAAACTGCACTCGCACAGGCAGCAAATTCATAAACAACCCAACCATTAAAGTCATATTCGGAATATCGGCATTGCGCCCTGAAAGCGTTGCACCAAATAGCACATCCTCATTATCGCTCAAACGACTCAATACCATTCCCCACGCACCTTGTATGAGTGTATTGAGCGTGATGCGCTGTGTACGCGCATAGATATGTAATTCGCTTGTATTATTTTGTGATAATGAAAAATAGTAGTCGTTAAAATGCTGTTTATCAGGTTTTTGTAATTTTTTATTTGAATTATTTTCAATAGAAAAATTACGAACTAAAACAGGCTTTTCAATGCCTTTTAAAGTTGATTTCCAGTACGTTTCGGCAGCCGTTCTATCCTGCATCGCTTTCCATTTTAAATAGGTGGAATACGGCGGTACAGTTTCAATTTGAATGGGCTTATCCTTACATTTTAATGCGTAATTCTGAAAGACATCTTTCAGTACTGTCATGGTTGACCAACCATCCATAAAGATGTGATGGCAAACCCAAAGTAACTGATATTCAGTGTTTTGTGTTTGAATTAAAACAAGTCGATTGGCAGATGCTTTCGTTAAATCAAGTCCGCGTTCTGCTGTTTTTTGTTTATATAAAATAAATTTTTCATCAATATTTTCCTGTGGAATATGACGCCAATCTTCCTCCTCGAAAGTCAACTCCACTTCGCTCAAAACCACTTGCAGAGGTTGTTCAATACTTTCCCAATGAATAGAAGTACGCAGTGCGCTATGTTTCTGGGTAATTTCTTGCCATGCTTCTATAAATATTTTCTTGTGCAATTCACCATCCAACCTACACTCAATCAACAAAAGTCCTTCATCTGTATTTTCTTGTAAATGATGAAATAAAAGAGCTTCTTGTAGGAAATCTAAGGGATAAATTTCTTCTAAATTATCTGAAAATTGATTCGTCAGATTTATATGGTCTTTTTCATTTATGTCAAATTTTATTTTTTGTATTTCCTCATCCAAAGAATTGGTAGCAGATGAATCAATATTTTGAACAAGTGCTGCAATCGACTGATATTCAAACAACTGGTTCGTCTTTAAGCCTAAATCGGCTTCACGCGCCTTCGCCACGATTTGAATACTCAAAATCGAATCTCCACCAATTTCAAAGAAATTATCATGGATACCAATAGGTTGAATACCTAAAACTTGTTCCCATATTTCCACCAATTTTTGCTCAACGGAGGTACGTGCCGCTACGTAATTTGAAGCGGAAATAGATGTGGAAGTGTCAGGTTCAGGCAGTGCGTTCAGGTTGATTTTACCATTCGGGAGGCGCGGAAAATCTTCCAATAACACCCATACAGCGGGCAACATATATTCCGGTAATTGGCTTTTCACAAAATCGCGTAAATCATCCGTTTTTACCACATCATTCTCCAAAAAATAGGCGCACAACCGTTGCTCATCTTTGATGACGGTGACGAGTGCATCACGTACCGCCGGGTGCTGCTTAACGACCTCCGCAATTTCATTGGGTTCGATACGATAGCCACGTATTTTGACTTGCCTGTCGGCACGTCCGAAAAAGTCAATTGTACCATCCGCGCGATAGCGGGCGAGGTCGCCCGTGCGGTACATACGTGCATGTGTATGTGAGAATCGATTAGACACAAAACGCGATTCAGTCAAGTCCTCACGCCGATGATAACCCTGCGTTACCCCCGAACCACCAACGTATAATTCGCCTACCACATTCACTGTAACAGGCTGTAAATGAGTGTCTAAAATATAAATTTCAGCATTGGATGTTGGTCTGCCAATTGGAACACGTTGCGTATCTTCGCGTGTCATTTCATGGACGGTACACCAGACCGTTGCTTCTGTCGGACCGTATTCATTATACAATTTTGCTTTTGGTAATCGTTCAAAATGACGTGCCACCAGGGAAGGTGGACAAGCTTCGCCCGCGACCATAATGGTATTTAGTGAGGTGAGTTTTTTGGAATTTGAGTATTGTAATAAAACATGATACAAAGAAGGTAATAACAGCGTATGTGTTACCTTATTTTCGTAAATAATATTAGCTAATTCTTGTGTATCTTGTTCTATTCTTCGCGGCGGAATGAGCAACGTACCACCACTCACAATCGACCAAAAAATCCCCGCCACCGAACTGTCAAAAGCAAAGGACGACATCAACAAAAAACAACCGGGATGCTGCGGATAATAATCAAATCGCGCCAATGTCGAATCCAGTAAATTCTGATGAGTGACGGCTACACCTTTGGGCTTGCCTGTGCTGCCTGATGTATAAATTATGTAAGCAGCCCCCTGTCCCTTTGAAGGAGGAATGGTTGTATTAGAATTTTGTGCTTTGACATTTTTGAATTTAAGGATTTGGACTTGTGTTTTAGGTAGATTTTGGATGTATTTTTCTTGTGCGACGATAAGGGGAACATCAGCATCTTGGAGCATAAATTCGATGCGCTCGGCAGGATATTCAGGGTCAAGCGGCAGGTACGCGCCACCTGCTTTCATAATACCCAAAATACCAATCATCATTTCTACAGAACGTCCTGTGAGTAAACCGATAAAAGTATTTTCTTTGACACCAAGTTGTTGTAATTCAGCAGCTAAAGCATTTGATTTTTGGTTTAATTCTGCGTAAGTGAGGTGCTGATTGTTGGCTTTTACAGCGATGGTGTTTGGCGTTTTTTTGACGTTTTTTTGGAATAAATCTATAATCGAAGTACTGTCGTCTGACATTTTGAAAATGTCCGACGACTTGGGGTTTGGCACATTCCCACGCAGACCTCTCCCGATAGTTATCGGGACTAAAGGAGAACCGCCACCCACTTCATTATTTCGTGTATCAGGGGTAAGGGGCTGACTCCCTCTAGAGCTAGGGTGTGGGATGCCATTCCAATCATATAATATGGTCTGTTTTTCAGTTTCAGAAAGAAAGGGAACACGAGCAATTTCCTGATTTGGGTTGCTGATAATGCCTTGCAACAAAACTTGCAAATGCGTGTGCATTCGCTCAATAGTTTCTGGCGCGAAAAGGTCGGTAGCGTATTCGATTCCGGCGGTGAGTTGACCGTTTTTATTGGCGATGAAAAGGGTGAGGTCGAATTTTGCTACACCTAAATCATAGGGTTCGTGTGTAAGGGATAAGTCGGAACTAAATTGTGGAACTTCCGCCACATCGTAATACAAAAACATGACCCGAAATAATGGATTCGCACTTGTGCGACGTTCCGGTTGGAGGGTTTTGACGAGGGTTTCAAAGGGCATATTTCGGTGAGAAAATGCGTCAAGTACCGTTTGTCGAACATCATTTAGCAGGTCTGTGAATCGTGGGTTTTTCGACAAATCACTACGCAATACCAGTGTTTCATTAAAAAAACCAATCAAGGATTCAAGTTCTTTTTTGTCGCGATTGATGAAGGGCGTACCGACCAAAATATCTCCTTGACCGGAATAGTGGTGTAGCAATATTTTATAGGCAGTTAATAATAAAACAAATAGCGTTGTATTGGTCGTTTTGCTTAACTCGATGAGGTTTTTGGAGAGTTCTGAAGAAAAGGTTTTTGTTGTATATTTCCCTTTAAATGAAGGTTTTATAGGTTCGGGATAATCCGTAGGTAAAGTTAAAACAGGAAGTTCACCACTTAGTTTTTCTGTCCAATAATTGAGCGTTATTTCGCTGTAAGGTGCTTGTTTTTTTTGCCAATATGCATAATCTGCGTACTGAATTTGAAGCGGATTTTCGGGGAGCGATTCGCCATTTTGGAGGGTTTGATAGGCTGCTGCCCAATCGGCTTGCAATAATTCAATGGACCATCTATCACCAATGATGTGGTGCATGGCAAGTACGAGTAAGTGGTCATTTTCTGCTACTTGAATGAGCGTAACTCTCGTCAATGCACCATGTTCAAGGTCGAAAGATGCGCGAGCGGTTTGTTTGATTATTTTTCGGATGTTTTCTGTTTGGTCGGCTTGGTTTTGAAGGTCGTATTTTTGAATATCAATTCGCGGTTCGTCGTGTATAATTTGAATGACTTGCTCACCACTCTCCTCAAAGGTTGTGCGTAAAATATCCTGTCGTTGTGCGACATATTCCAAGCCTTTCAGTAAATTTTCGACATTTAAATTTCCGCGCAAACGATAGGTTTCTGCATAGTTATAAACCGGATTTCCGGGGTATAATTTTTGCAAAAACCACAAGCGTTGTTGCCCATACGAGAGGGGCGCAGGTGCGTCCGCAGGCTTACGCAGGATAGCGACAGCCTGTGGCTTTTTTTTGCGTTCGCGCCAACGGGCGAGGGTGGCAGACTTGGTGGCTTTTTCTGACATCAAAAATGAGTAAATGAGTGAATGAATAAATTAGTAAATAATGTCATCCTACCAAATCCCCAACTTCAACATCACCTTACGCCAATATTTTGAAATAAAATCATCCACAGGCAAATCAATTTCAAACAGCCGTTCAAAAACCCAATAGAAAGCTATGATAATCAGCGCAATAGAACCCCAGAAAATGAGTTTTGGATAAAAAGAGGTTTTGCGAAGCAAAAATAAAATCGGAAAAATGACAAGTATAATAAGGATTTGTCCGAACTCTACACCGATATTGAAGCCGAAAAGTGAGAGGGTCATAAACTCATTATTCAACCCTTTTTCACCCATTACGCTCGCGAAACCCATACCATGAAACAGCCCGAAAACGAAAGCAATAATCGACTCGCCGCGATTGGTCAGTGGGCGAATATTATGAAAAGCTGCCAAAGCAATCGACACCGCAATAATAGATTCCACGATACGCGACGACAAATTAATAACACCCAAAGCCGCCAAACTCAGCGTAATACTATGCGCTATCGTAAAGAGCGTTACGATTTTAAGTATATAGAAAAAAGCATCTTTGAAAGAATCGACGGGTTGCCAATCGGAGGTGGTGGCGAGTTCACCCTGTTCGCGGCGACGGCGCACTACGGCAGGAAGCAGTAAAGCGACTAAGAACAATATATGGTCTGTACCGATGAAAATATGATGGCGTCCTAAACCAACCATTGCGATAAAGCCTTGCCACATAGAATTGCCTGTAAGGTCGAGTTGAAAATCGCGCTTTTTGCGGTCAAAGACATAGACTATCATTTCGTCTTCTGCGGTAGAAAGCAAACCCGTTTTTTTCATCTGAATGACGCCCGCTTTAAAATCATGCCCAATAACAACATGCCCCGTTTGTATTGGGTCAACATCGAACATTACATCATATCTAATGTCAAATTTTTCAGGGACTTGTGCCATATTACCAAGTGTGTAATTGGTGTGTATATATGTTCCGTTCTCAATAGCCAACATGCCGGGTTCGGTAAATTCCATCGGATGTTCACCAAATTCCGGCGAACTTATCTTGACCCGTTCTTTCACATAAGCCTCTATCTGCGAATAATACGGACGCAAGGCTTCCGGCAGTGCTTTTCTATCTTCTCCGTCGTCAGTCACTCGCTTGAAATCATCAGGATTTAGTCCCAAATTCAGGGCTTCATTCAGGTCTTTGATGTCTATTTCAACTGTACCTTCTACACTATTTTTATAGACCTTAAAGTATATATAGGTTTGGTCGGGTTTGTGGGCATTCACATGAAAGGGCAAGGCAATGAATGCCCAAATAGCAAACGGGAGTAGTAAATCTTTGATTCTCATAGTGATTCGTGTTACGGGTTTTCAGGTTGCGAGTTATGGGATATTTTTCTTCATTATAAATTGAAAATATGCTATTTAAATACGTTAATTTATTTTTATGTATAAAAAATAAAACAAATAATTCACGTCTGACAGCGAACTATGAACTATCAACTGAGAACTAACCCAACTCCACCATTTCACGAAATACTTCACTTTTCTGTATGAGTTTTTCATAATTTCCTTCTGCTACAATGCGTCCTTTTTCCAACAAATAAATACAATCAGCATGACGTACTGTAGAAAGCCGATGTGCGATAACGATGACGGTCAAATCTTCTGAAAATACCCGAAGCGAATCAATCACGGCAGACTCCGTAATGCTGTCGAGTGCGCTCGTCGCTTCATCCAAAATCAAGACCTTCGGCTGTCGGTACAAGGCACGCGCCAAACCAAGTCGTTGACGCTGACCGCCACTCAATCTTACGCCTTGTTCACCGATAATCGTTTGGTAACCTTCTGGCAATTCATTACATATAAAATTATGTATATTAGCGACTTGTGTAGCTTTCTCCAAGTGTTTTTGATTGACTTCTTCATCGTACTGACCAATAGCGATATTGCGTTGCACCGAGTCGTCAAATAAGAAAACTTCTTGCGGCACATAAGCAATTTGACGCTGCCAAGTCAAAGCATTATCAACAGACAAAACATGGTCGTCAATTTTTATATGTCCTTTTTGCGGGTGCAATAAACCCGTCATCAAGTCCACCAGAGTTGTCTTGCCCGACCCCGTAGAACCGACAAAAGCAATCGTCTTTCCCTTTGGAATCACCACATTCAAATCGGAAATAACAGCCGGACTCGCATCCTCATAATGGAAGCTGATATTCTCCAATTTTAGGTACGCACTAAAGTCGCTAATTGGATTTTTTATAGGGGCAGATTGTTGTAAAGGAACGTCTTTCTGCAAATCTTTTTTCAGAACTTCTATCGTCGGAAAAGTGTGGCGAAGTTTGATAGCTGCACCATAAATTTTCTGCAAAGCAGGCAACAAACGATAACCCGCCAATACATATAAGGTCAGCATCGGCAGCACTTGTTGAAGGCTTTGTCCGCGAGAAATCAAAAACAACAGCAATACTATAACGCCGCCAAAAGCAAAAATCTCTACCACATGTCGCGGCGTAATAGACACCAAATGCACACGCGGCTGTATTTGGCTAAAACGTTCAGAAACAACATCGTAGCGGCGATAAAAGAAATCCTGAACGCCATAAACTCTGAAAGTTTTGATGCCTTCCAACAGTTCTTTCAGATTGACAAAACGAAATTGATTTAGCGAAATTCGCTCCTTGCCGAGTCGTGTCAAATAACGTCTTCGGGCAAAGTAAACCAAAACATAAGCTACACCCAAAACTGATAAAGTCACCAATGCGATTGTCGGATTTACAATAATTAATAAGGTAAAAATTAGGAGGGAAACAATAATTTGGGCAATGAGTTCACACAAAGGGGTAAGTACTCCTGTAGTTACTTTTCCGACCTCAACTACGAGATTGGTGAGCAATTCGGACGTATTATGTGTTAGGAAAAATCCGTAAGATTTTCGCAAATATACACGCAACAAACGCATCCCCAATTGGTAAGATACATCCCAAGTGAATTTCTGTTGCAGCCATGATGCGAAAATTTTAAATAGATTGGACACCGTAATCAATACTAGAACCAATATGCCGGATGCAATCAATATTTCTCGCTCTGATTCAAAATTGAAAGCGTAATATACTTTGCTCAACCATTGGTTTTCAAGCAATTGTCCCGGATTCGCGGCTATCTGCATAAAAGGCAACACCGATGCTATCCCCACCACTTCCAATATCGCCATGACAAGGATAACCATTAATAAGCGGGTGAATTGCCATCGTTCAGAGCGTGTCAGTATGGATAGTATTTCTTTGATAATTTGATATTTATTTGATTGTAAAATTGGTTGATTGCGGTACTGATTACTTGAAATTTGGGATTTGTTTTTTGGAATTTATGGTGGCTAAGGTATTGTAATTTTTATTAATAATGAAAAAAAATAGTTTATACGAAAAAAATTAACACAAAAACACACATAAATAAAAAATGAAACTTATATTTATGCGAAATTTGAAGAAAAAGTGTTGCGTACAAATTACAAATAATTAAAAATCATCTCCATACTACTATACATGGCTCAAAAAACCCAAAAGAAAACGTCTTGCTGAATTTATTTCAGCATCTCCCAGACGATGAAAAACTATGTCGGGCAGAAGCTACAAATCGCTGTTTTATAGCAAAATACGAAATTGTAGCTCAC
>CALHBW010000529.1 GCA_937930625.1 uncultured Saprospiraceae bacterium
CTAAATTGATTTCTTTTTGATTGAGTTCCTTGAAGCGTTGCAAGATGGTATCTATTTCAGTCTTTCTGGATTTGATGTCATACTTATTTTCAAGTTCGCCAACAAATGAGGCGATTTCATCTATATTTTTCATCAGGAAGCAGAAGCTGTCGTTAAGGCTCTTTGAATCAATTGAAATGCACTATCAAGTTGTTGCGGCTGAATAAATGTTTTATCACTCGCACTCACTTCGTCATTCTCAAACTTAAAATCATCTTTTTGTATCAATTCTAAGTTTAATTCATCTACAGGAATAGTTTTGTCTTTCAACCAATCCAAAAATATTTCTTTATCTGTCATAACATTTCTTTTTCTGTAAAAAACAAAGATACAAATTTAATTAATACCGAACATCAAGGCATCACCCGCAAAACCGTATATCTCAAAATCACCTCCAAAATCAACAAAATCAAAGCCAGCCCCACCCACGGATAAAACTCCTCGCTATATCGCTTCACAGTCGTCACTTCGATTTTTGTTTTTTCCAATTCGTCGATGATGGAATAGATTTGCGCGAGGGCTTCCTTATTGGTAGCGCGGAAATAGCGTCCGCCTGTCATGTCTGAGATTTGTTGGAGGAGACGCTCGTCGATTTCTACGCGCACGAAGCCGAAAACGTATTCTCCGTCGCCGCGTCTGCCGATAGGGGCGTAGGCATCGCCATTGCTACCGACACCGATGGTGTAAACTTTCACCTCCATTTCACGGGCAACTTCTCCGGCGGTTAGTGGCTTCACATAATCGCCGGCATTATTGACGCCATCGGTGAGTAGGATGATAATTTTACTTTTAGCTTCGCTGTCTTTGAGGCGATTGACGGCGGTGGCAAGTCCCAAACCGATGGCTGTACCGTCTTCGAGTGGTCCACATTCGAGTTCGGAGAGGAAGGTTTTGACGACGCTGCGGTCTGTCGTGAGTGGACATTGCGTAAAAGCTTCTCCTGCAAAAACGGCGAGTCCCATGCGGTCATGTTCGCGTTTATCCACAAATTCCATCGCTACCTCTTTACTCGCTTCGAGTCTATCGGGCGCGAAATCCCGCGCCAACATACTACTCGAAATATCCATCACCAAAAATATATCAATCCCTTCTGCGGTAATATCTTCTTCTTTCAAAGTCGCTTGCGGACGCGCCAATGCCACGATGCCCGCCGCAAAAGCCAAAGTCCTTAATATTGGTAGCAATACCCGCAAACGCCCTCGCCAAGAACTTTTCCCCGCAAATGCCGACAAGGTTGACATTCGTACGGTAGCATGTCGCTTGCTGCGTTGCCAATAATAAAACAATGCCATCAAAGGAATCAATACCAATAATAGCAATAACAACGGATGCTTAAAGGAAACATTCGGCTGGAAAATATTGAATATATTAGTTAGGTCAAACATGGTTTGAATGAGTAGATGAGTAAATGATAAAATGAGTAAATGAACCACCCTATTTACTCATTTACTCATCTATTCATTTTCTCATTTTCTAGATAAATAAAATAACTCTGAACAATTCTCGCGTCTGAAAATGTGTTGTGCGCGTGTGCGAAGGTCTTCTGCTTGAATATTGCGGTAGATTTCGGCTTCGCGATTAATCAAATCGGCATTGTCCTGCACTTCAAACATAGCGAGGTTGATGGCTTTAGTGAGGATGTTTGTCTCAGAAAAAACGAGCGAACTCTCTACTTTATTTTTTATTTTTTGTAATTCCCGTTCATCGACCAATTCATTTTTTAGCAGGTCGAGTTCTTCCCAAATCGCTTTTTCGGCAGTTTCCATCGTGATACCTTCGGCGGGTTTGCCTTCAACGATAAATAAGCCTGGGTCGATATTTCCGGTGACATAAGCATCAATTTCTGAAAACAGACGACGGTCTTTGAGCAAGCGTTGGTACAAGCGCGAACTCCGCCCGCGACTCAGTACATCAGACAATAAATCGGAGCCGTAATAAGTCTCATCACAACGTCCGCCCATATGAAATGCCATATATAAGGCGTCATTCGGCACATTGGCATCAATGCGATTGAGGTGCGGCGCGTCTTGCTCCGGCTCGGCAGGAATCCTTGCTTGTGGCATCGTGTGCGCTGCGATGTCACCAAACCATTTTTCTGCCAACTCACGTACACGCGCCTGTGTCACATTGCCCGTGACCACCAATACAGCATTGCTCGGATGATAATAATTGCGGAAAAAATCTTGCACATCAGTGAGCGTCGCACTTTCGACGTGTTCGGGCGTCAAGCCAATCGTGGGCCAACGATACGGATGCACCTCATATGCCAAACCCACCAAGTGATGCCACACATCGCCGTAAGGCTGATTGAGGCAAGTTTCTTTAAATTCCTCTACGACTACCTTGCGCTGCACTTCGAGCGAACGCGAGTTGATATTGAGGTTTGCCATGCGGTCAGATTCGAGCCAAAAAACGGTTTCGAGATTTTGCGCGGGTACGGTAGCGTAGAAACTCGTCACGTCATTATTGGTAAAGGCGTTGCTGTCGCCGCCAGCCCATTGAAGCGGTTCGTCAAAATTCTCTACATGCTTAGAACCGCTAAACATCAGGTGTTCGAATAAATGAGCAAAGCCCGTTTTGTCCGGCGATTCGTATTTCGCGCCTACCTTGTACAGCAAATTGACGGCTGCCATCGGCGTACTATTATCTTCGTGTACCAACACCCGCAAACCATTGTCGAGTGTAAATCGGTCAAAATTTATCATGTTTAAATTCCAAATTCCAAAAAACAAATTCCAAATTCCAAAAACAAAAATCTAAATTCCAATTTATTCTTGTTTGTTCACTTCGTTGGAATTTGGTGCTTAATATTTGGAATTTACTCAAAGAACGCAAAGATAGGGATTAATGTTGACGTTTAAATGGATGATAGAGCATCAAAAATCAGGACTTCCCATAGAAAGAATACGGGAAAGTAACACTCCAAAACGTTAAAGTCATCAAAAAAACGAATCGTAAATCACCAAATTAAGCGTCACATATCTGTAGTCTATTTCCGTTATTTCACAAAATAAAACACTTGCCTTTTTAGTATTTTAACCATATTTAAATTTCTTTTTTGCTGCTTTTGGGGTAAATGTTTTATAGACGCATAAAAAAGTATTTTAATTTTTAAAGAATTAATAATTAGATTTTTAGTCATTTTTGTGACAATTCATAATAGTGTTCAATTAGGGGAAAAAGAGGTTTGATAAGTTCCAATTATTAGGCTTTTGAGTACACTATATCCTATTAAACATACTAAAAAAAAGCATAATGTAGCTAAAACAAGTGTCACTTGTAAAGAAGAAGCCATATCACAAGCATTGCATACAAACGACATTTTGAGTACGAGAAATACAAGCACAGCGGCTTTGATTAATAGTACGAATTGAAGACCGCTATTTCGTCCAGAACAAAATAGTCAAGCAATGTTTAACAAAAAACTAATTACGTTTGCCGTATTGGTGTCCCTGCTATTCGGCAACCTCAAAGCCAACCCCAATCTTACTTACGAATTTTTTGTACCACCAACCCTTATTGCACCAGCCAATGGCGCAACAGGTGTCACGTCTCCCGTCGAGCTTCAATGGACCGGTTCTTCAGGAACAGTTGCTATCGAAATTTACGAAGATTGTACAGAAGGTGGAACGCCCTCTACACCCAATAGTATTAACTTGGGTGGCTATCAGCAAACTGCCGGACCGATTACGGTGAGTGGTATCAGTGCCGACCTATCCGGCGTCACGTACAACCCCCTCACCAATACCTTATTTATGATTACGAATAAAAGTTCCAAAATAACGGAAACGACCCTTAGTGGTGGATTTATTCGTAGTATCACATTGAATGGTTTCAATGACCCCGAAGGTATCGCACACATTGAAGGCAACTCCTATGCTATTTCAGAAGAGCGACAAGGCAGAGTATTGTATATTTCCATTTACAGTAGTACATCCGTCTTGAATCTCAGCAATATGCTTTACACACAGATTCCCGGCATATCCAATAATGAGGGTTTGGAGGGTGTAACGCGTAATTCTGTTACGGGAGATTATTATGCCGTAAAAGAAAAAAATGCCCGAACCTTGTACCGATATAATGGTACATCAACTACTCCGAATCTGCTCCAGACATGTGATATTCAAGCCAATTCATTTGGTATGTCAGATGTGTCAGATCTTTTTCATCTTTCCATCCCAACGGGTTTAGCCAACTTGGATGTTAGTGATAAAGTATTGATTTTGAGTGATGAAAGCAGCCGCGTTGTCGAAATTGACGATAATTGCAATTTGTACAGTACGCTTATTTTACCATCTTCCGGTACGCAGCATGAGGGTATTACAATGGATAATAACGGTACAATTTACGTAGTGAGTGAGCCGAATTTATTATACATTTTTGAAAACCCAAGCCTTGATTTGAATCCAAGTAATGATTCAGGTTTGCAAGGAGGTACATTGGTATATAGTGCTACTTCGGGTGGTGGTAGTTTTACCATTCCGGAGAATACTTTGGATGCCAATACAGAATATTGCTGGCGAGTGCGTTCGGGCAATGAATGGTCTGAAATGTGGTCATTCACCGCAGGTAACATACCGCCACCGGAGGGTGATATTATCACCGAATCTATAATCAGCACAAGCAACGACGATGCCGAAGAATCTGCTACGGGTAATATGAACCTCAATAGTACCGACCTCGAATTGGTACAAGAAAACAGCACTCAAACCGTAGGTCTGTTATTCCGTGGATTGGACATTCCGCAAGGCGCGAATATCATGGAAGCAAGGCTTCAATTTACCACAGATGAAACTTCTTCTCACACCACAAATCTCATCATTCGAGGGCACGATACCAACAACGCATCCGGTTTTTCTTCCGTCAATAATAATATCAGCAATCGCACGAATACGAGCGCGCAAGTGTCGTGGTCAGTTCCCGCATGGAATAATGTAGGACAGAGTAGCAGCGTACAAAAATCGCCTGATATTAAGTCAGTTGTCCAAGAGATTGTCAATAGAAATGGCTTTAATACCAGTTCTAATATTGGTATTATTATTACAGGTTCGGGCAAGCGCGTCGCAGAATCTTACGATGGGGGCGGTATAGCACAAAGTCCAAAATTGACGATTACTTATAGTGTTGAAGAATGTGCATTAGAAGTCGGTACGCCATGCAACGATAATAACTCAAATACGTATGATGACGCTATCAATGCTCAATGTGAATGTGCCGGAACACTCTGTTCAAATATCGGTGCTTCCTGCAACGATGGCAATTCAAATACATACGACGACACCATCAATAATCAATGCGAATGTGCTGGTACACTCTGTTCAAATATTGGCGCGTCCTGCAATGATGGCAACTCAAATACATACAACGATACGATAAATAACGAATGTGAATGTGTAGGGACAACCTGCCCAAATATTGGAGCTTCCTGTAATGACAACAACTCAAGCACCGAAAATGACATGATAAATGCCCAATGCGAATGTGAAGGCACACCCTGCCCGGCTTCGGGTACAGCCTGTAATGATAATGACCCGAATACTGAAAATGATGTAGCGGATGGTATGTGTGGTTGTGTGGGTACACCTGTTGGTGGAGGTGTTTTGTTCCTTGAATCCAGAATAGCAGACGGCGACGATGATGTAGAGGAAAATGGCAAAAACGGCAATATGTACCTCAATAGCTCCGACCTCGAATTGGTCTATGACCGAAGCTATACAGGCAATCAAATCATTGGTTTGAGATTTACACAAATCTTTTTGCCGCCGGGGGCTAGGATTACCAATGCCTATGTGCAGTTCACGACAGATGAAACCCGCAACAGAAGTGGCAATATGCTCATCAGAGCAGAAAATACCAGTAATTCTACACCTTACGTCAATCAAAAATACAATCTTTCGAGCCGACCAAGAACGCAGGCTGTAAAAGCATGGACGCCGCCGAATTGGAATACTATCGGAGAGTCGGGTGTGGGACAACGCACGACCAATATCGCTCCCGTCATTCAGGAATTGGTCAATAGAGGAGATTGGACAGGACTTGGCGTAGCTATTACAATTGTCATCGAAGGCGGTGGCAGGCGGGTCGCTGAATCTTATAACGGTTCGCCGCAAGCAGCACCTTTATTGCGTATTGAATATGAGTATGATGAACAAAATCTTGTACATCAACCCGACGAAACAACCCTTAATGAAGTAGATGAACGTGATGAAGAAGAACGATTAGAAATATCAACGATTCAAAACGTCAATCTATACCCGAATCCGGCTACTTATGAGGTGAATGTTGATATTCAAATGAATCAACCCCTAGCAACGCAAGGCACGATTATGCTTTTTGATATTTCAGGAAAAGCACATTCACAAATATCTTTCGACCCTCAATTAGAACGCAGCATAGAACTTGAAGTCGCGCATCTGCCGCAAGGCACGTACATCGTACACGTACAGGTGGGAGAGCATGTTGCTACGCGAAAATTTATAAAGAAATAAAGAGAAAAATTCCAAATCACAAAATCCAACATAAATACATATAGATTGGAATTTGGTGCTTGGATTTTGGAATTTGAATACAACACGTCCTATTTTGAGAAGAGGTCATGCGAAAGTGTGACCTCTTTTTTGTGTAAAATCGTTTTAGGTTTTATGACCGATAAATGGTCAATTCTGTTGTTCCTTTATCAATTCCAGCGTGTATTCCATTACCCTATCAACCCTATCAATTTTATCCTGAATCGAAGGTCTTACAGCATGGTCGGGAATGACTCCGCGACCTTCATTTTTAAAATCCACATTCATTACCCACTCCCACAGCGGCATGACCACCCGTACTTTGGTATTGGGCAATTCAAGTATCAGTTGAAGACCGCTGGTATTTTGTACGGGATTTCCGCCGGGTTCTTCTCCAATGAAAATGGCTCTGTCGAAGTTTTTAATGATGCCGGTGGTTTCTCCGGTTGCGGAGAATGATTCAGCGTCGGTGAGCACATACACTTTTCCGTCATAATAAGGCGTATTGGGCTGGGAGGTACGCAGTCCTTTGACACCGGCTAATCGCCCCAGCCAATTGATATGATACATCCCATTCTTCTTTTTTAGAATCATCGGATAGACCTGCTTTTCCGGAAAGCTAAAGTTGGTGTATAATTCCTTATTCGGAATTTTTTGAGTCGTTGCGGTAACTTCTTTATAAAAAGTGAAAGGCTCAGGGTGCAAGTGTGCAAAGAGTTCTATCGTAGGCATCGGGTCGCCGCCGCCATTGCCGCGAAGGTCTATGATGAGGTGCTTTACACCCTTAGCTTCCATCTGTTCAAAGGCATCTTTGTAAAACTGTTTAAACTTTTGCTTTTTCTCTTTTTTCACAAAGGCTTTATCAAAAGTTCGTATAGTCATCGTCGCAACCTCTCCGTTTATCTTCAACTCAAGTGCAGGAAGGTCAGAAGACCAAAGCAATTTTGGAAGCGGTGCATAGCGTTCTTTTCTGATTTTTTTGACATCCCCATAAGATACGCCTTTGATTTCCATAGTTTTGGATTCTCCTTCGGGCGTCGTGATATCTATGCTAAATTCACCGCTTGCGCCCTCGTTGATGAGGTAATATGATTTAAAGCCTGTTGCGGCTTCGTGTTCGGGCGCACTTATATTAAAACCATCGCGGGTAATTCCATTCGCCATACTTTGAAAAAGCTCGGTAGCTGCTCTTCCATCAACAGCATCTATGACAGCACCAACAGGAATGTCCTCATTCTTCGACAAATTTCGATATACATATAACTGACCTTCAGACCAATAAACATCAAAAGGAAAGAAGAGGACATCCGCCCGCATCCATTTGACATAAGCATCGGAAGGCACCATTTTAGTATGACCATTTCGGATGAGTGTAATGACAGGGTTGATGATTCGATAAAACTCAATCTCACTCATCGGTTCATTTAGCTGACTTTCTACTTGCGTATAAAAGGCATCGAACTCTTCCTTTGGCGTATAATTATATAAGCCGGGATGAACGGCTTCGAAATTATCTTTTAAAATAGAAAGGTCTTCTTTCAGAGCTTCCGGGGAAAATGTTTTTTCGAGTTGATAGTCCGTTTGACCAAAAAGGTTGTGTTGGAAAAGCAATAAAGCAAGGAATAGTAATGGTGTATTTTTCATATTTTATATTCTTTTTCCAAAAATAGAAAAATACTTGCAT
>CALHBW010000530.1 GCA_937930625.1 uncultured Saprospiraceae bacterium
ACAGGGCATGCCCTGTCCCTACATGCTCTACATGCGGACGAGGATTCAGATTCGGTTTCGCATATACATGTACAAAAAAATCGTTTGTTTTTAGCCACAAAAAACGAAATACATTTTTTTGAAATGCACTGAATATGAGCCGCATAAACACAATTCTGTTTCTTTTTACATTAGGTTTTCTCTTTTTTACTACTGCGATTGATTATTACGGTTCATCGAATCTCAATAAGTCAATAGGTTGGGTAACTTATTGGGATTATTTCAGCTTCAAAGATTTAATCATTGTGCTTATCACAGGTGCAGTGATGTATTTTAGTGAACGTAAAGCCATTCAAATTGGTGGGAAAATCGTATTGATTCTAATGGTAATTTATCGAATTGCAACTTATTTTTATATGTAAAACGATTTTGTAAATCGTTCCTCGTAAGCGTGACGATTTGCAAAATCGTTTTACGTTATTCCAAAGGGATAATCCACTCTGCATGTCCAAAAAACGGATATTTCTCTTCTGCTAAATTGACCGTCGAATCCGTGTATGCTTGCCTTTTCCTTCCATTCAATCCGGCTTTGATATGTGCGTAAATTTCGATTTCTCGCCCTTCTTTTTGTGCTTTATCTCGCAGAAAATGAGCGTATTGTAAAATCAATTCGGGATTGGTACGCATTTTTCGGCCTTGGCGTTTGGTGAGGTCTTTGGTGCCGTACTCTCTGGTTTCTTTTCCTGTTGCTACATCTTTTATAATGAAATATCCGCTGGATGTTTTGCCGCGTAGCATCATGCGCCATGAGTAGCGATGACCTTCTTCTGTCCATGCGACATTGCCGGGAATGAGATGGTGACGGAAAGGCATCAACAAGTGAAAGGCGACAACTAAGGCGAGGACGGCGATAGTAATTTTTCGTTTTGCAGGAGAAGGCAGAACGTACTCGTCTGACATCTCAAAGATGTCCGACGAGTTTTTGCCAAGTGACACAGACTCGCCTTGCATTTTGGAAATGCAAGGCGATTTTTCGGAGCTTGGTATAGACTCGTCGGACGTTTTGGAAACGTCAGACGAGGCGAAAAAATCTTTTATTCTGCTACCAATTTTCGGAAAAAATGCACAAAAACGCACAAACAAGCGTCGCGGCAAATCCGGTGGAAAGAAAAACAAAGTCAGCGCAATGGAAAGGGTCGGAAAAATACCAATTTGAAATATGAGCGTATTGATAAAATGAAACAGGACAATAAACACAAAAATCACCGGACGGGTACGCCGAAAAAGCAGCAAAGGCACAGCCAATAAATCCAATGCCAAGCCACCATAACTCATCGCCCAAGCCACCCAATCTTGCGAAATAACAGGACCAATCAACCAAAATTTGCGCTTGTACTCGAGCCAAGTCAAAAGCGGTTGGGCGCGTAGCCAATCAACATTAATTTTTGCCAAACCGCCATAAAAATATACGATACCCATCAGAAGAGCGAACAACCAAATATGCCATTGCGCGGTAGTATCAGTGTAGATTTCAGGCTTGCGCTGCACATCAAATGAAGCACAGCGATTTGCCGGCATAAAGCACATTATCCATGATAACCAGCAAAATAAATATCCATGATTCAAGTATTGCGTAACTTCAGAGAAATTGAAATAGGTAAAACCGAGTGCAAATAATACCGTAGTAATCCGGTAGTGCAAACCCAAAGCAATCAATATAGCCAAGCAACACATCACTGCCATAAAAATCAAAATCAACCATTCGGGCATGGGCTGTATCCACTCGAAACCATAATATTTGAATTGAAATTGGTGGGTGAGATTGTCGCGGGTTTCCTTATGCAGAATCGTTCCCAATACATCCGCAAAACCCAATACGCCAAAGACGATTCGGAACAAGACCAATACGGAAATATCGACGGGACGAAACATAGGTTAAATTAGGCATGTTTGGAAATATGGTTGACGATTTTTTAAATGTAAAATGTAAAATAATAAATGTAAAAGTGCTTGTAGTACGTGTTCGAAATATTTTTGTTTTTGTTTTATTTAAAAATTTAAAAATCAATAAGATAAGAAATGTCTCGCGACCACTCGCGTCCTACAACTTTTACATTTTACATTTATTATTTTACATTTTACATTAAAAAAAATCGCCAACTGTTTTTGCAGTAAATTTGAATTGCCTAACTGGAATGATTATTCAGTATTTCCTCACTTTTCTCCGGTGCCCATCGTCTATCCATGACGCATAATTCGGGATGTTTTCCGTCAAAATCTTTATAAAACTCCATAATTTCGCGCATGTCTGCATCCATATCGTCTGATGGGTAAATGATTTTCCCTACGCCGGCTTTGCGCGTCGTGTAATCCATATAACCCAAGAGAATCGGCATCTCCGCCCCTTTTGCGATATAATAAAATCCGGTTTTCCACTCCTCTACGCGCTTGCGTGTGCCTTCGGGCGTTATGATAACGCAGATTTGTCCTTCGTATTCATTGAGAATATTGATCATGGCTTCGGTATAGCTGATTTTGCGTCCGGTGTTTCCCTTTGGTCGGCGGTCAATGCCTACCGCACCCATTGGTCTGAAAATCAAGCCCCACAAACCCTTCGTGTATTTGTCTTTGATGGCAAATCTAAGTGGAATACCCATCTCATAGAACACCGCCCGCACATACGGATAATCCCAATTGGAGGTGTGTGGCACGGCTATCATAACGCATTTCTCAGGTACCATTTCCTGCATTTTACTGTCAATATCCCAACGTCCGAACCAGAGAACGAATTTAGCGAGTAGTCTTATCATTTTTGTGTGCTGATGTATTCATGTGCTGATGTGCTGACGTACTGTTGTGCTGACGTATTGATATGTATTACTGGATTTTCGCGTAGCGAAAAAAAACACATCAGTACGTCAGCACATCAACACATCAGCACGTTTTAACTCTTAGAGGCGCGAGCAAGAATGTCGAGTTCTTCTTTGGTGAGGCTGTCGTAGCCATTGCGTTTGATTTTGTCGAGTATGGCGTCGATTTCTGATTGTTCGGGTACGATGTGGAGGTCGCTTTTGGCATTGCCTTTAGCGCGTTTGCCAGTGGTGTTTTTATAGACGACACGCGGTTTCTTTTTTCGGGAAAAAACGTCTTTTCTACGCGACCACAAACTCGTAATTTTGTTGATGATATTGTTGAATGGAATGGAGAGGTCGTTGCCTTTTTCGCGCAATTGATACACAAAAAACCAACCCATAAATGCGCCACCTAAGTGCGCGAGGCGTCCGCCTGTATTTCCATTTGGCATCAAAATCAAATCCATTAACACGAGGAAGAAAGCAATATATTTTAATTTGACAGGACCGATGAAAAGCAAGTGCATAGAGTAATTGGGCGCGAGTGCTGCGGCTGCCAAAACTACTGCCGTAACACCTGCCGACGCGCCTAAGGCGTATTGACCAACACCGGGCATAAATTGACCGGAAATGACATAGACCAACCAACCTGCCAATCCACCAAATACATAAATCGCAAAGATGCGGTCATTGCCTGCAAAATCCCTTAAAATTCGTCCAAACCAATACAAAAACAGCATATTGAAGGCTACATGAAGTACATCAAAATGCAAGAACATATAGGTGAACATCGTCCAGGGCTTCAGCAGGATATGTTTCCATCCGGATGAAGCACAAAGCCAGGGATGCAGGACATTACTAATGAATTTTTCCGTGCCTCCGGCACCGAAAACCAAAAAGAAAACCAATGCCGCGATTCTGACCGCGACAAATACGGCAAGATTGACAATGATGAGCCTTGTCAGCACATTGCCAAATCGAAATTCCCGTTTAATATCTTCCAATACAGAATCAAACATGATTTATTTGTTTAGTCGATAGTTGATAGTCTGTAGTCCATAGTTGGACGCGAGACGTTTGTTATAGGTTTAGGTATATTTAATTTTCGCTCAAAAGTAGTGGACACTTTTTGAAATGTAAAATGTAAAATAATAAATGTAAAATATAAAAGTTGTAGGACGCGAGTTGTCGCGAGACATTTCTTATATTATTGGTTTTTAACTTTTTAAATAACATTAAAAACAAAAATATTTTGTACACATACTAAAAGCACTTTTACATTTTACAAACTACAAATTTAAACATACCTATTTTTATGGCGAAAATACAAATAAGCCGCGTAACTCGCAACCCGTAACTCGCAACCCGTTTACATATACCCTCGTCCTTTGCTTTTCCAATACCAAACCATTAATGCGCCAAAAAATGCGCCGCCCAAGTGCGCGAAATGTGCAATTCCTGTACCGCTTCCCGACAAGCCTGCATACAAGTCATAAGCTATCAGCAACAAGACCAAAACACTCGCTCGCATAGGTATAGGCGGGATAAGCAGCATGACTTTTTCTCTTGGAAAAAGTATAGCAAAACCCACAAACACCGCATACACCGCCCCGGATGCTCCAAGTGCTGGCACAATTAAGTTTGCTACTTCTTTGCTCATTGCGAGAACATCCATCGTGGCGGAATTTTCTATAATTGGTTGAATCATTTTGTTATACTCATAATAACTGGCTCCTGTATGAATCAACGCTGCCCCTAAGCCTGCCGCCAAATAAAAAAACAAAAATCGTTTTGCCCCCCAAAGTCTTTCCAAAGGCGGTCCAAAGAAAAACAAACCCAACATATTGAAAAATAAATGCCCTAGATCTCCATGCATAAACATGTGGGTAATAATTTGATAGGGTTGGAAACCATTGGTAATTGGCATGTCGTAGCCCGGTGGCTGAAAGGCATTCGATAGAGGAAAATGCAATGCCAGATTGAGTCGGTGTAATGGAATTAGCGTTCCGTCCGGCCCCATCAACATCGTACTCCCCAAAAAGAAGATGACATTAATGATGATTAAATTTTTTACGACTTCGCTTATATTTCCCATGATTAAGTTTAAGTTTAAGATTAAGTCTAAGTTTAAATTCAAGTTAAATAGAGATTTAGCGAAGCTAAATCCGAATTTTTAAACTTAAACTTTTCCGATAATTATCGGAATAGACTTTACCTAATCACTTTCTTTTTTTAAAATACTTTAATAAGGCATTAACGTATGATTCATCGGTTTTGATGCTAACGATGCCCGAATTAGACTTCAAAAACGTCTCTCTAAAGTAACTATAATTTTGCTTAAATTGTTCCTCATAACGCTCGCGGGTGCGTTTGTCGCTCGTATCAATCCAGAGTTGTTCGCCTGTTTCGGGGTCGAGGGTGTGGATGAGTCCGACGGGTGGCAATTCCTGTTCGGCGGGGTCGTATAGGTGGATGCCTGTGATGTCGTGCCGACGCGCAGCTACGCGCAAAGCATCCTCATATCCGGCTGCCATAAAATCCGATAATACGAAAGCGATGCTACGTTTTTTGAGAAAATTATTGAGGTACTGAAGTGCGACAGATAGGTCAGTGCCTTTGCCTTGCGGTTCGATATTCAGCAATTCGCGGATGATACGCAGGACGTGTTTTTTTCCTTTTTTTGGTGGAATAAATTTTTCAATTCTATCAGAAAAAAATATCACGCCTACTTTGTCATTATTCGTCATCGCAGAAAATGCCAATACCGCGCAAATCTCCGTAATCGTTTCATTTTTCATCTGATTCACCGTCCCGAAAAGCGACGAGGGGCTGACATCTACCAATGCCATGACGGTGAGTTCGCGTTCCTCTTCGAATATTTTGACGAAAGGCTCATTGTATCGCGCCGTTACATTCCAGTCGATATTTCGTACATCATCGCCGTATTGGTAGTCGCGCACCTCGCTGAATGACATACCGCGCCCCTTAAAAGCACTGTGATACTCCCCCGAAAAGATGTGTTTCGACAGTCCTTTTACCTTGATTTCTATTTTTCGTACTTTTTTGAGCAATTCACTAGCTTCCATAATAATGTGGCAAACGTAGCACGGTGCTTCCAGCCCGTGCCTCGCGTATGTATAACGCGTTCCTATCGCAAACACGGGCTGGAAGCACCGTGCTACGTTAATAGATTACTTTTTTGAGGTAAGGTCTTAATTTATAATATGGTACAGTGACATCTCGCGCACCATAGATGGGATTGTATTTTGTACTAAAATTAATGCCTTCGTGTCGTAGGGAAAAGAACTCAAAATTTTCTTTTTCGACCCATTTTGAATAATCTTCGTCCTTGTAATCAGGTTGTTTTTTGAGAATATTTATGATGTAATCCCGAATAAAATCGGCATAATCAGAATCCGCCAAAAATAAATCTTCCGGTTGTACCGTTTTTTGGCTTTCGAGGTCGTATGTCCATACAATTTCCTCGTAATCCGACCAATTATCGACATAATTTAATCGCAAACTTACGTATTTAGACGATAAATATTCAATATCGTACCAACCATAAGCACGCATAGTGACGCGATTGTCGGGATTTTCTTTGGTTTTGCGTTTTTCTTTAACGGTTTGTGTGCGATTTTTTTTGAGCCATTTATCGTATTGCTGATATACGATAGCATTAAAATTATCCTGTCCTTTGATGCTTGGATAGGTGACATCCATGACAATCGTGTAATCCAATAATTCAATCCCTTGTGTATTAACGGTTTGTTTGTTGGTTAGTTGGCTTGAAAAGATACCTTCATCATTTCTTAACGTACAATCGACCTGAATCGTACCTATATCGCGGCAGTCCAAACGCCCCTTTTTTTCGTTTTTTTCATTGATTAAATGCAAATAAACCCTGTCTTCGCTCTCTTTTTGTGTGCCTTCTACTTGGTAGGTTTTATTTTCGTGAGCAATGTAAAAAAGTCCTTTGTATTCACCTTCGGTATAATGTTGGAGCAAGAGGCGAGTGGGTTTACTCATGTAGCTACCGATATAATTTTTCGTCCATTTATTATGTCCACACTTGGTGAGTTCGCTATCATTGGCAGGAGCTTTTACCAAGCGCATACTGACACCAACCGTGTTTTGATAATTCCGCCAACTGGCTTTGAGTAGTTGTGGTGAAAGGCTGCCGCGCAGGATGCCCGATACCTTCCCGGACTCGTCGATTTCGTATAATTTGAATTGTGTACCTGCCTTACCGTAGAGTTGAAAACGGGTCTTGCTGCGAAGATAAGTGGCGTAGCCGTGATACACCTCGCCGTCAAAACCAAGTACCACAGCGACATCGTGCATGTCATTGACCAAGCCTTTGTAGTGCCTGACCCACCAGACCTTGTTTGGGTTTTCAAAGAGCAGTTTGAGTTCGTCCGCGCTGACCTCTTGCGCGTAAGTCGTTTGGAATGAGGTTAAAACGAGTATGGTGATAACTAAAATTCTTTTCATCGTCCTGATAAATGGTAAATTGGACTATGAATTTACGATTATTTACCATTTAATTGAGGTTAAGGTGTTCATATTATTTCAACATATCTAATAAAAACGCTCGTGTAGAGGGGTTTTTCTCCGCTTCAATTTCCTTTCTCAAAGCTGCTTTCGCAGCTTTATCATGTGGATTGAGTTGTATTATCTTTCGGGATAATTTTATGATATTCAAATAATTCGTGCGATGCGGATTAGTGATATTTTTTCGACGGATGAATATTTCAAAACTATTCAAATGGGCATCAAGGGCTTCATATTCTTCGAGTTCGAGGTAAATTTTGAGTAGGAGATTTCGTGCATCCATATTGAAAAATACATCATCAAACTTGACTTGTTGCAATTGCAGGATTGCTTTTGGGTATTGTTTTTTGCAATAATATAAAAATGCCAAATTATAATGAACACCATCTTTCCGGTATCTTCGTTCGAGCCTTGATTCGTACTCATAAATGAAGCCTTCCACCCATTCAAATTCTTCTAAAAGCAAACCCGCCGAAACCATATTTTTGTAGGTCCAACGCGATAAAAAACCATTTTCAAAAAAAGCCTCCTGCTCCAGCCCAACTTGGTACAAATCAAATAATTCGCGTAAAAAAACAGCATCTTTCTTTTTATTATTTTGACGAATACAATGATTGATGGCATGGGTATAAATTTCTCTCAATTCTGCCTGTGGAAAGCCTATACCATAGCGAATAATTCCCCCTTTAAGTTGGTTGAAATGTACTTCATTTTGTGTACCTATCAAGGTATGGTAAATGTGATAGTAAAGCCAAATAGCAGGTATATCCAGTAGCTTTTCATCTGCTTTAATTTGCTTCAAAATATCTGCGAGCAGTACGAAATCATATTTTTTTTCGGCTACCCGCTCATGAGTGAGTAGTACGCATATCTGTCGGAGGGTTTCGGCAATAAAAAAATGATTGAAGGTATCGTGCCAGACTTGCAGATCGCGCTCTACCTGACGATTTTCTTGCAATGAAAACAAATATTCTTCAGCATACAGCCGCGATGTATGGTACTGCGTATAGGCATCAAGTGAAGGCTTTTTTTGTTGGCGTGTACGCACAGTTTTGAGCGTATGGTGAAATGATTTGGTGAGTTTGCGCTCGCGACAGGCTTGGGCAAGATAGATTTCGGCACTAGCTTGGTCACTGCGGTATTTTTCCATCACCAAAAATCGCTCGGCTTGCTTGAGCAAAGCAGACATCAGCAATCGTATTTCTGTATCTTTATAGGTTTGCTTGGGAAAAAGGGCTTGGTATGCCTGTTTTTTATCCAATGCCCCATCTTTATTCTGCCGGAGTGCAGGGGCGATATGCTCGTATAGTCGCGCTACATCCGCCTGTGTATTGAGATAAGGCGACGCCAGATATTTGCTGAATTGTCGCAGCTCACGTTCCGAAAATGACCGCAATACTTCTATTAATCGACTTTTTTTCATTCAAAAAAAATAAAAAATTTCTACAAAAATAATTATAAATAATTGATAATCAATTTTTTATTAAAAAATTATTTAAATTAATTTCTACAAAACTAAAAAAATGTTTTTGTATCTGCTAATGAAATTGCGGACTTTTGTAGCGTAATGAAATTCTTAGAATAAGAGAAGAGTAAAAAATAACTTACTAACTCAATCTTTTTAAACATTAAAAATATTTTCAAATGAAAACATATATTGCTATAATCATCGCATTTTGCGTACTCATAGGAGGGCAGGTTTTTGCACAATGTCCATTTACAACTCCCGGTACTTATGTTATCGAACACCAAGACCAAGTGGATAATTTTGTGACCGATTATCCGAATTGCACGGAGATTAACGGAGATGTTATAATCCGCGACTACCCTGAGGATAGCGCACTTCAAAACCTTGAAGGATTACTACAACTTACCTCTATAAGCGGAAATTTAACCATTGAAAATACTTATATAGGCAGCTTGTCGGGTTTAAATAACCTAACTTCGATAGGTGGCTCCCTGACCTTACTTAAAAATGGTAATCTTGATGATTCGGAAGGTATGAATAGCCTTATCTCTGTTGGAGGGAGTCTGCGTATCGAAGGCTCGCCATTTGAAAATTTAGAGGGATTTGAAAGTCTCACGACTATCGGCGGAGGTTTTATCGTCTATCCTGATTATCAGAGTTATGGTGATGGTGAACAAGTACGTAGCTTGTCAGGCATAGAAAACCTGACTTCTATCGGTGGGCTTTTAGGCATCAGTGACAATGAATTTATTACAAGCCTTACGCCTTTATCCGGTGTCAATTCTATTGGTAGTTTAGCTATTGATCTTTGTCCGGAGTTGACTAACCTTGATGGTTTGCAAGGTATTACAGAGATAGGCAGTACCTTATTTATTGGCATTAATAGTGGCTTGACTTCTCTCACCGGACTTGATAATCTCAATACGGTTTCGGCTATGTACATTGAATCTAACCCATTATTAGACGATATATCCGCCTTAAGCAATCTAAACAGCGTAGCATCGAATATGTCTATCCTTTCAAACAACAGCTTGACAGGCCTTACTGGCTTGGAAAACCTTACTTCTGGTACTTTTGATTTCTCCATCAAAAACAATCCGATTTTGGAGGACATCTCCGATTTGGAAAATATCGACTATTCCGAAATTAATGATTTCGAGATAAGCAATAATCCATTGCTTGCTGTTTGTCATTTGCCCAATATTTGCGATTTCCTTTCAAATGGAGGTACAGTTACCATAAATAATAATGCTGCTGGATGTAATTCCGCTGATGAGGTTACAGATAACTGCCCCGGAGCTAACGATACGACTTGTTTGCCCGGTGGAATATGGTTTTACAATCAGGAGGAAGTAGATAATTTTGCCGCAAATTACCCGGATTGTACAGAAATATTAGGTTCTGTCACTATGAACAATACGTTAATTGTCAATCTGAATGGGCTAAGTCAAATAACTGCTATCAGCGGAGATTTAGACTTAAACACAAATACTTATTTGTCCGATATTTCGGGGCTAAGTAATCTCACATCAATCGGTGGCGATTTAGATTTAAGCTATAATACAAACTTGGAAAACCTTGAAGGCTTAGAATCCCTTGATTCGATAGGACAAGACTTAATCATCACATTCAATACCAATCTATCAAGCCTGACAGGAATGGATAACCTCACTTTCATAGGCAACAGCATAAGTATTGAAGATAATTCCAATTTAACAAGTATAGCTGCATTGGGGAACATCAGCAGTGTTACGGGCAATTTTCGGATTTCAGATAATGGTTTGAGCAATTTATCAGATTTGGTAAATCTGACCACAGTAGATGGCGATTTTAGAATCATTTCTAATCTGAGCCTTGTTCAGGTTAATGGTTTGGAAAACCTCACCACAATTGGTGGAAATTTAGACATCGAAGCAAATCTGGAATTAATCAACCTTGATGGTTTGGAAAATCTTAGCTCTGTGGGTGGTAACCTTAATATTTACGACAATATTGAATTGCTTAGTGCAGAGGGTTTGGCGAATCTGACAACTATTGGTGGAGAACTGACGGTTTATGATACTAAATTAATGAATCTCAATGGCTTAGAAAATATAGACCACACGACAATCACTGGATTGGACATCAATTCTAATGCCTATCTTTCTTTATGTGGCGTAGAAAGTATTTGTTACTATATCGCAGGAGAAGGTCCTTTTAACATATTCAATAATGCTGATGGCTGCAATACCGAAGGCGAAATCATCCAAAGTTGCGCTTCCGTCTGGGAGTACGCCGTAGAGGGCAATATCTTCATGGATGCCGACGACAACTGCCTACAAGACAGCACCGAGCAAGACCTCAACGGCTGGATAGTCAGGGTCGAAAACGCCCAAGACACCCGCTACGCCTACACTTACGACAACGGCAAATACGTCACGCCCGTAGATACTGGCACATATTTCGTCACGCCCATACCGCCCAATTCTTTGTGGGAAGATATGTGTTTTGAGAGCGACGTGGCGGTACTAACTCCATTTAACACACGAGATACGGTGAACATTGGGGCAACGACGAGTACATTCTGCCCTCTGTTGGAAGTGGATATTACTGCGCCTTTTGTTCGCCGTTGTTTTGATTCCAACTACTATGTTCGTTATTGCAATTCGGGTACGGCTGTCGCCGAAGATGCCTATGTAGAAGTCCAACTCGACCCGTTTTTTACTTACGAAAACGCCACTATCGCAGGTGTTGATTTGGGTGAAAATTTATACTCATTTGATTTGGAAAATATTGATATAGGCGAGTGCGGCAGCTTCCGAATTGATGTCTATGTCGATTGTGATTCTACCGAAATCGGACAGGCGCATTGTGTGGAGGCACACATTTATCCTGATACATTTTGTACATCTGATTTGCCGCTTTGGGATGGCGCAAGTATCCAAGTAAACGCACAATGCTTGGGCGATTCCATTGAATTTATCATCGAAAACGTCGGTACGGGCGATATGTCCGACTCGCTCGAATATCTGGTCATTGAAGAAAATTTGATTTTCCAACAAGCTAATTTTAAGCTCAATAGCGGCGAAAGCAAGGTATTCTACAAAGAAGCCAACGGACTTTTTCACCGCCTCGAAGCCGAGCAATCGCCCGGACACCCCGGCAATAGTATGCCTTCTGTATTCGTAGAGGGCTGTGGCGAAAATGATAATGGCGAAATCAGTCTAGGCTTCGTCAATTATTATCTTTTGGATGAGGGAGATGCTTTCGTTTCGATTGATTGTCAGGAAAATGTGGGTGCGTATGACCCCAATGACAAGCAAGCCTTTCCGGTAGGTTATGGTGAGCCACATTTCATTACTGACAGTACGGATTTGGAGTATTTGATTCGTTTTCAAAATACAGGAACAGACACCGCCTTCAACATCGTGATACGCGATGCCATTAGCCCACATTTGAATATCGAAACCTTGCGTCCCGGCGCAGCGAGCCACCCTTACCGATATGATATTGAACCCGGAAATATAGCAGTCTTTCATTTTGAAAACATCATGCTACCCGATAGCAATGTCAATGAAGCCGCCTCACATGGTTTTATCAAATTTAATATCGAACAAAAGGAAAATAACCCTATCGGCACACACATCATGAACGATGCGGCAATATATTTCGACTTCAATGAGCCGATTATTACGAACACCGTTTTTCACACCATTGGCGAGAATTTTATGGGCTTTGTAACATCTATTATTACACCGCCGGGAGTGGAAGAAGCAGGTATTTCGGTCAATGTTTTCCCAAATCCATTTGACGAATACACCCGATTTGAAGTGCAAGGCGAAGTAGTCAAGGAATTGAATCTAAGCGTATATGATATGATGGGACGTGAAGTTTTCCAACAACAATCTACCCATCAACAGCACCTCACCATGAAACGCAATAACCTCACACCGGGCGTCTATGTATTTCGCCTGATGGATGAAAAACAACAATTAGCCACAGGGAAACTCATTGTCAAATAACACAAAAAGGCAGCAAGTGGATGACAGGCATTTTTGAAATGCCTGTCATCTCACCTCAAAAAAAAATCTCCTGATTTGTAGGGGCAGGGCATGCCCTGCCCCTACAAATCAGGAGAT
>CALHBW010000531.1 GCA_937930625.1 uncultured Saprospiraceae bacterium
GTTATTACCTTTGACGACGGACATCGCTCTAATTATGACTTGTTGGAAGCATTCAAGCAATATAAGTTACGCCCTACCATTTATTTGTGTACTGCCATCGTTGCCACTCAACGCAAATATTGGTGGACAGTTGTTTCGGGCGTAGTGGAGCAGGAAGCCTTAAAAAAAATTCCTAATAAAAATCGGTTGGCACACCTCAAAAAAGAACGCGGACATACCAATGAAAAAGGATATTCTGATACGCCCACAGCTCTCACAGCAACCGAATTAAAAGAAATGATGTCCTACGTGGACTTTGAGGCACATACGCGATTTCACCCTATTATGACCACACTTTCGGAGGCTGAATTAGCTGGAGAAGTAAATCAACAAGGGGAAGACTTAGAGCTACTGGGTATTACAGCACAACACTTTGCCTATCCCAATGGAGATTACTCCGAAGATATTATCAAAGCACTTCAATTGGCAGGTTTCCAATCTGCCCGGACAACAGATGTCGGTTGGTGTAATCTTGGCACTGACCTCTATCGGCTCAAATCTCTCGGTATCACAGATACTGCCTCCATCGCCAAACTCAAAATTCAATTATCGGGAATATTTGGCTGGGCACTTTACGTCATAAAAAGTCGTAATTTTAGAGGAAAAAAAAATATTATTCAAATTGATGAACACTATGAAAAATAAAAAAGAATACTATATTGAAGATACTTACACTGGTACAGCAGAAGAACTTGCAGCACTATTTGCAACCGGATACTCGGAAGCGTATGATATTTGCAATCCTTCATTTTTGAAATGGCAATATTTTGATAATCCCAATGGTAATGCGGTCATCGTATCTACACGCGATAAAATCACTAACGAACTTGGAGGGGTGTATGTCGTCAATCCGGTTGACTTGATGATTGACGGTCAACGTGTCAAGGCTGCTCTATCGCTCAATACGTTTATCCGAGAAGATTTCAGAGGACTGGGATTGTTTACCAAAACTGCTCAAAAATGTTATGAACAAACTCTTAAAAGAAACATTGACATTGTTATTGGTTTTCCAAATAATAACTCCTATCATGGCTTTATCAAAAAACTCTCTTTCGCAGATATGGGAAACATCAATTACCTCATCAAGCCCCTCAACTTATTGGGAGTCCTCAAAAATAGTTTATTAAAAAATAATAATACTCTCCAAATTAATATTCCCGAAAAACAGCTTTCACAACACTTTATAATTAAAAAATATAATGAGAAATTAACTCCGAAAATTACCACATTTTTCGATGCTGTAAATAATACCCATCAATTCACCACTGCACGAGACCTCAATTACCTCAAATGGCGGTACATCAATCACCCTTCTAATGATTATCACATTCATTTCATTGAAAAAGACGACACCATATATGCCATGACTATTTTTGCCATAGACCCCAAAAACAGCCAGCCAAGTGCCAACTTAGCCGACTTTTGTGCCTTAAATAATCACAAACAAGCGGCTTCTGTATTGCTCAGTTATACCTCAAAAACGCTCAAAAAGAATGGTGTTCTTTTCATAAAATCCTTTGCCCAGCCCCAGACCATAGAATATCAAATCCTCAAAAAACAGCGCTTTCTCAAAAAGGAAAAATTATCGCGCGAAACCGTTTTTTCACCCTTTATTTATCGAAATTTATCACAAAACCAATACGATGTATCTCTTGACAATTGGCACATTGTAATGGGAGACTGTGATGTTGCCTAAAAATTGCCTACCAAAAAACAATTACCAATAATCAATCACTAACATATGTGCGGAATCTGCGGAATTATAGACCTTGCTGACGCTCAAAATAACTTGAGGGCAAGCTATATTGACCTTGCGAATCAGGCTATGCACCATCGCGGACCTGACGAGGACGGTGTGTATGCCGACGATTGGGGAAGCATCGCTATGCGCCGATTGTCAATTATTGACCTGAGTGGCGGTACACAACCCATTTATAATGAGGACGGCAGCCTCGTGATTGTGATGAATGGCGAAATCTACAATTACCGCGAACTCCGCGATATGCTCCAAGCCAAAGGGCATCAATTCAAGACGCACTCAGATACTGAAACCCTCGTACACCTTTACGAAGAATATGGTACGGAAATGCCCAAATACCTCAAAGGCATGTTTGCATTTGCTTTGATAGACAGAAAGCAGAAACGCCTTTTTATCGGGCGCGACCGCTTTGGAGAGAAGCCGCTTTTTTATTATCACGACAGTAAAATATTTGCTTTTGCCAGCGAACTAAAATCACTGCTCCAACACCCGAAAATTCCTCGCAAACTCAATCGGGAAGCCCTGCTTTATTACCTCCAAATTAGCTTTGTTCCCGACCCGATGACACTACTCCAAGACATTCACAGCCTACCGCCGGGTTGCTGTATGACTTTGGATGCCGATGGGAAAATGAAATCTTGGGCATACTTTGAACCGGACTACACCATTGACGATTCGCTCAAAACCGAACAAGATGTCATCGACATGTTGCGTCCCAAATTGGAACAAGCAGTTGTTCGACAAAAGGTAAGTGATGTACCTTTAGGAGCTTTTCTCTCTGGTGGAATTGATTCGAGTACAGTCGTGGCGATGTTGCAAAAAAACAGCACTGAACGCATCAAAACATTTACTGTAAAATTCGAGGAAGCGACCTACGACGAAAGCCACATTGCGCGTGAGGTAGCCCAAAAACTCGATACCGACCATCACGAAATCACTATCCCAAATCAAAATTTTACAGAAGATATTTTCTGGACAATTATAGACCATGTAGGGACACCATTTCCTGACTCGTCCGCGATTCCTACTTATTTTATCAGCAAAGAAATTCGCAAGCATGTCAAAGTGGCATTGAGTGGCGATGGGGGCGATGAATTGTTTGGTGGCTATCCTGTATTTGATTGGTATCGGAAAATACGGTCACTACAAAAAATACCCTCAGTACTACGAAAAGGCGCAGTGGGTTTGCTTGATTTTCAGTCCAATTTACCAATATTGGGCAATAGTTCAAAGGTGCGTCAGGCGCGCCGTGCTTTCAGTGCTTCTATGGCAAGCCACGAAGGTTTGGGCATGGCATTGCACTATATGTTTGAGCCGCGAGAAATCAAAAAAATCGTTGCCAATGGTTTGGCAAGCTCCGAAAAATTGAAAAATACACAAGTATATTTGCCACCCGAATGGAAATCATGGAGTCCATTACGGCAGATGATGTATTATCGTTTACGATACAATTTGCCACTTGATATGCTCGTAAAAGTAGATAGAATGAGCATGGCAAATTCACTCGAAGTTCGTGCGCCGTTCCTTGACCCGGATTTGTTTGAGGCATCTTCAAAAATTCCCGACCAATTTTTGCGCCGAGACGGAAAAGGTAAATGGATTATCCGCCAAATGATGGCAAATGACTTGCCGGATAGTGTGTTTAATCATCCCAAATCCGGTTTCAGTATCCCGCTTCACAAATATCAAAATGAAGTTTTTGTCAAACTTGCTGAATCATTTTTTGAAAGCAAAAATCCTGTCGTAAACTTGTTTGATAAAACGGCTCTACAACAAATTCTCCAAAATGGACTTAGTAATCAGGCAGATAATGCGCGTCATTCAGTCTATAAATCAAGTCATCAACTGTGGTCGCTGATGCAGCTATTCGGTTGGGCGGAAAGATTTGATGTTACAGTGTAATGTCCGCCGTTTTAACGTGAAACTGTCTCACCTCTTAGTACCGATAATTATCTGGTAAACTGCGGACAGAAAAACAGCAGACTTTCAAACCATTCAAAATTCATTCGTTCAAAATTCAAAATTGTGAAACCAAAGGTACTCTTCGTCGGTTCATTTGTTCAAAAAAGCAAAAGCGGACATGTGGGTGGACAAATGTTTGCTTGCAATTCGCTAATAAATAGTCGATTATCAGATTTGGTCGATTGGCACTTGATAGACACGACAGCCACCACAAATAAAAAACGTAGTTTCATACAACGTGCTTACAAATCCTCCCTTCGTTTAGCAAAATTTGAATGGATGCTACTGACGAAAAAGATAGATATTGTTTTGTTATTTACATCACACGGCTTTTCGTTTCGCGAAAAGGGAATGATGTTGCGGATGGCTAAATTATTTGGTAAAAAAACTATTATAGCACCGCGTTCGGGCTTGATAAAAAACGATGTGGAAACTTCTGAGTCCATGCGAAGTTTTGTGTCGGACATTATCCGAAAAACAGACCATGTGATTTGTCAAGGACCATCATGGAAAACCTATTATAGTGAATTATCAGGCGAAACAAATTTGGATAAATTTGTTGTCATCCATAATTGGATAGATACCAAGCCGTATTTACGTGAACATTCTCCCGAAAAAAAATCTATACCTGTACGAGTAGTATATTTAGGATGGGTAAATCGCAATAAAGGAATTTTTGATTTATTGGATGCTGTAAAATTATTAAATGAAGAAGGAATCGAAAGCTTTATTGTAGATGTCGCAGGTAATGGAGACGCTTTTGACGAAGCTGTGAATTATGCCAAGACATTGGGTATTGCAGAGTTGATTGATTTTAAAAACTGGGTGATGGGCGAGTCAAAAATTGACCTTTTGCACAGTGGCGATATTTATGTGATTCCTTCTTATCGGGAAGGTTATCCCAATTCGCTACTCGAAGCAATGTCTTGCGGGCTACCGCCGATAGCTACCAGTGTCGGTGCAATTCCTGATGTTATCCAAGATGGCGAAAACGGTTATCTTTTTCCGGCAGGAAATGCAAAGATGCTAAAAGAAAAACTATACGACCTTATCTTGCATCCCGAAAAAAGAGCGACCTTTGGTGCAAATGCCAAAGCTACTGTATTGAGGAATAATACTGTGGAACGAGCAGTACATACGTTCAGTGAAGTTTTTAAAAACCTTTCTTAAATATGCTCTAAAATAATGGTCTATTGACCATAGGCTATCGACTAAAACATGAAACCTTTCATTTGCTTTGTACACATCGGAAAAAATGGTGGAACGACCTTCCATCAAATTCTGCATGATAATGTGCCTAGATTTTTCAGTATTGATCAGCATAGAAAGACTAACGGAGAATTTAGTAAAGATCATCTCAGGAAATTTCTTCGCACTACTACAGCCAGGGGAGTAGGCGGACACACACTGAAGCCCTATCTCAATTATGAATCCGTTGTCAAACGCCCCATTTTTTACATTACTTTTTTGCGCGAACCCGTCAAAAGGTACGTTTCGGTCGTCAACTATCGCATGTATCAGGGTTGGTCGCCCGATATTGAGCATACCTTTACCTACCCAAGATATCAAGACAACCAAGTCCGACATCTGGTAGGTAAGCGTGAGTTCAATAGCGCGAGTGACATGATCCACCGAATTGATTTTGTGGGCATTTTAGAAGAATATGACACCTCG
>CALHBW010000532.1 GCA_937930625.1 uncultured Saprospiraceae bacterium
TACTCGTTGATTCGTTATTCGTGTATTCGTTATTCGTGTACTCGTTGATTCGTTATTCGTGTATTCGTTATTCGTGTACTCGTTGATTCGTTATTCGTGTATTCGTTATTCGTGTACTCGTTGATTCGTTATTCGTTTTACAACTTATTGATAATGAATTATAAACGATAATTTTTGAAAAAATGTTTTTAAAATGATTTCATAATTTATATGTTGTCATTTAGCGAATGTTTTTATTAAAAAAATTAGCGCGAAGCGCAACGTACACAACGCGAACTTTCGGGCATCAGCATAATGCGTTTGGGCTGAATGGGGCGTTTGCATACGGTACAGGTGCCAAAATCGGGGCTGTCAATTTTGGAGAGGGCATGTTGGAGTTTGCCTAGTTTTCGTTTGGTGGTACGCAAGGTGGCTTCGGCTACGCTCTTATTGTTGATAGCATCCATTCGGGTGATTCTCCCCAAAGAAATATCCGGCTCGATGGGTTTGCTGAGTTCTTCCAATTCCCCGATTTTGACTTTGGTTTCTTCTATTTGTTCCTCGATTTTTATTTTCAAATCGGCTCTTTCTTCTGCTGTCATATTTGTGTTGTGGTGTCGTTGTATTGTTGTGTCGTAGTGTTGTTGTGTGATGGTTTTGCAAAATTACAAATAAATATAACAACAAACATTACAATCGTGTGTATAACAAATTACACAAATTATCTCACGCAGAGTTCGCAGAGGACGTAGAGAAGTTTGATTATCAACCCTCTGCGTACTCTGCGCTCTCCGCGTGAAAATCACCTGTTGTGCGATTTGTTATAAACATCTACAACACCACGAGACCACGACACTATAAACGAATGATTGCCAGCAATTTTCCTAAAAGATATATTGGTGCAGCAATGAGTAAAAAACATAACTCGGCAAAGGGTTTTAGCAGCATAAAAATAAAGGTGATGAATGTCCCCATCAATAAATAAAGTAAGTTGATTTTGGGTTTGTAATCACATGTATGGCGAATAAATTCGGTAGGAATAGTATCCGTATGAATGATGCCTTTTTGAGCAATCGCGTATTGAGTAAAAGCGGCTTCGTAAGCAAAAGCGGGGACTTCCATCGGGTGTTTTTCGTAAGCAATTCGATTGGCAGTATAGCGGCTGTTCTTTTTTATATTTCTGAAAAATAATTGCAAATATTCCGACAAATAATACAACATAAATCCCCTGAGAAACCCCACACCCGCACCTAAATCACGATACTGAAGCACATGAAATCCTTCGTGAATAGTCGTCATCAAATTAGAAAGACTATCGGGGCGATAATTGCGAAAATAAACGTGTATGCCACGTCTGCCCCACGTTGCCGGCAGCACAATTGCCCCCACAAAACTACCTGTGATAAACCAGGGTAAGCCTTTGTAAAAACGTACTTTTTGCCAATCAATCGTCGGGTAAATATGTTGTAAAATGCTTGCCGTTTGAGCGTCCCGTTCAATGAGTGCCGGGAAGACCCATCGGTACAGTTGCCGGGCAGATTTGAGTAGCGTATGGGAAGGCTTTGGCATTTTCAATGAGTGAATTTTGATTTTTGATTGAGTGAATTTTGATTTAATGCTTAGAATTTAAAATGACGTTGCAAATGATAAAATAAAAGCCTAAATTTAGGCTTAAAATTTGAAAAATACAGACAAATAAAAGTCAGATTTAATATTATCTCAATAAATTGATTTTCAATTTATTGTAAGACATTAAACTTTCCTAACAATTGTACGGAATAAATTTAAACTTAGTTTGCTTATGAAAAAGATAATGATGATTGTTGTGATATTGTTCTTGGGCGTTTTCGCGCTACAAGCACAATCAGAAGATAAGCCTAAAAGGTTGACAGATGAAGAGATTCAGGAGTTCAAGCATTACCAATTTTACCTTGACCAACCTGCACTAAGCATCGAAAATATCAAGTATGCCAATGATGAGGAAAAAGCACTCGAAGGACAGCTTTCAAAGGATGGAAAACGAGTCGTCATCGAAGGCTACACCAAGCGCGGACGTGTAACCGCCACCGTAAAATATAAAGACGGCACAACAGAAGAAATCAGCCGCAGCTCTTGCGTGATTGACCCGGTGATACCTCTTTAAAATGAGTAGATGAGTAAATGGGAAAATGAGTAAATGGGGGGCTTTATTTACTCATTTTTTCATTTACTCATTTACTTATTACTACTGCCTCCGGCGGTATTCTTTGAGGATTTTTCGTCTAAACTCGCGTTCGAGGTGATGGAGTTTGACGACTTTTCGCAAGGGCAATACCTTTGCAAATTTAGCGGTATATTCACGGTCAATATCCAGTTCGCGTTGTTTGAAATCAAAATGGCGGTCTATTAATGCCTGTATTTCGGCATCGGTAAGTTGGCTGAAATCTGTATTTTTTCTTTGTTGTTTTTGTTCCTTTTTCATTGCTCGCAAAAGTTCTTCACGCTCGTTGAAAATGGGCCAAAATTGTTGCGCTTCTTCTGCCGTAAGTTCAAGTTTTTCGGTGATAAAGGCTACGCGATAAGCTTCCATTTTTTCGCGCATTTCGGGCGTAAGTTTCTCCCCTCTTTTACCATTATGATGATGCGGTTGTGCCGAAATTATTGTTATCGAAATACAATTTATCAGCAAGAATAAGATTATTTTCTTCATAATATTTTTTTTGAAAAATAAATCAATACGCCCTCCCCTCCCATGTCTCTCGTCTCTTTTCTCTCCTCTATAATAATAATTCATTTAAATCATCATTCAAAAATTCCTCCTCAATATAATCGCCCCATTCATCCGAATCCCAATTTAAGCCATCCGAAAGGTCTAACTGTAAATCGTCTTCTAGCAGTAAATCCCAATCCCAATCTTCCACATTTTCATCCAAATATATCGCCAATACATCTGTACTAATATTTTCCAAATCAGCGACTTGTGCATCATTGGTGTTTTGCAATAAAAACATTCCTGCCAACAACAATACAGCCACAGAAGCCGCCACCACCAAATTTCGCATCCACGAAAACCGCTCAAAAAGCCCTGCTTTTTGTGGCACTTCATTGACTTGTCGCAGCACCTTATTCTGCATGGATTCAAAGTACAAATGAGGTACTTTATAGCCTTCCTCTTCCTGCTGTAGTTCAGCCAGTAGTGGCGACAGTTCCTTTAATTCATCTTGTATGTTATGCTCTTGTTTCACTGTAAAATATTTGACTCTAAAATCATAAATAGGTTTAATCTTGTCTTAAAAAATCCTCAATTTTCTTGACCGCATGATGATACGATGCCTTCAATCCGCCCACAGATGTCCCCACTGCTTCCGAAATATCTTTATAACTCATTTCGTCGAAATAACGCATATTGAACACTTGTTGCTGTTTATTGGGCAAAGTATCAATAGCTGCTTTCAATTTCCGTTGCGCTTCATTGCCATCAAACCATGTGTCGGCTTCGAGTTGATAAGTCGTTGATTCATCGTCAATTGAGGTGGATTGACGACGTTTCTTTTGTCTTAAAAAAGTAATCGCTTCATTGGTCGCAATACGGTACAACCAAGTATAGAGTTCGGATTTTCCTTGAAATTTTTTGATATTCCGAAACACCTTTACAAAAGTATTTTGCAAGACATCATCCGCATCAGCATGTCCGATTTTCATGCGGCGAATGTGCAGATACAATCGCTCCTGATACTTCGTCATCAATGCCCGAAACGCCTTTTCTTGCGTATCGGTATGGTGCATATCCGCGAGTATCTGTTCGTCGCTCATGTGAAGATTAAGATTAAGATTAAGTTGAAATTCGATTTGAATATAAGACGATTAAGGAGGGCGAAGGTTTAATTTAAATTATTTGAGTGTGACATACATAAATGGATTCATAATATTAGGCGCATAGCGTCGGCACACTTTGTAACCGACGATTAGCCCCACAACTTCCTAAGCCGCGTAGCGGCGGTACTATTAAAATCGGTAAGGGGGGCGACGCTACGCGCCTTTTTCGGTTAGTGGGGCATTCTGTGTTACAAATGGTATCGACGCTATGCGCCTACAAAGCACATTTTAACATTAAACTTCCACTAATGTGTGTCACACTCAAAGCGAATACTCGTCAGACGAATCCCTTTATTCAATGCGAATATTTTATGAGACAAATCACGATATTTCACAAAAACCTTCGTCAGACGAGTAGTATCAACGGGTAAGCCTATCTCTGAAGTATAGTTGATAAGAGCATA
>CALHBW010000533.1 GCA_937930625.1 uncultured Saprospiraceae bacterium
CAATACCGAAGAAATAGAACTTCATCATAACGATTATTTGCTCGCACTCAGTTTTTCGGTACTTAATTATGATTCGCCTGAAAAAAATCAGTATAAATATAAACTTGAAGGATTTAGCGATAAATGGGAATATACCACATCTACCGAACCCGTAGTTTACACCAATCTGGAAGCCGGAACTTATACCTTCAAATTAAGAGCCGCCAATAACGATGGGATTTGGAATAACGAAGGCACATCGCTGACAATCATCAAAAAACCGGCTTTTTGGGAAACCAATTTTTTCATAATAACGATGATCCTATTGACTGCCTTTGCCATATTCTGGGGAGTCAGAGCTTACAACCGTCGTTTGGTCAGCCGATACAAAGAGACCACAGCTTATAATAAAAAACTCAATGCTGAAATCCACGAAAGAAAAAAAGCAGAAAAAAGCCTCCAAGAGAAAAACAACGAACTTGTAAGTATCAATAACGACTTAGAACAATTCGCCTATATCTGCTCGCACGACCTCAAAGAGCCTATACGTGGTGTATATAGTTTCACCAATCTAATCGAAAAGACAGTCCAAGATGAAGCTACTCGAAAGAAAACAATGCCTTATTTTCAATTTGTTTACAATTATCTTAAAACACAGCAAAACATCATAGCTGCGCTTGGTACATTTACCGAAATCAATAAAAAACAAACACTCACTATTGTACCTATTCATGTGAATGATATTTACAAAAGCGTAAAAAACAACTTAGAAGAATTAATAAAAAACAAAAACGCTGTTGTCAACTTCACCAATTCTACGGACACGCACATTATTCAGAGTTCGGAGTACGAACTTACCTTAGTACTCGAAAATCTGGTAAAAAACGGTATCAAATACAACACCTCCGATACCCCACATATCTATGTCAATCTGACCAGTGAGGAAAAAGGCTGGCTCTTTACTGTCAAAGACAACGGTGTCGGTATAGAAGAAAAATACCACGAATATATCTTCCGACCTTTCAAAACACTTCAAAACAAAAGTAAAACCAACTCATCCGGTTTAGGGCTGGCTATTTGTACTAAAATTATAACCCGACTCGGCGGCAAAATATGGCTGAAATCCACACCAAACCAAGGCAGTATTTTTTATGTGTTTTTGGAAAAACAAACACCAAATGAGGAAAATACAGAAGAAACGCCTAAATTAGCTGCAAGACAGTAATATGCATACACCTATCCAAATTCAAGCCCTCACTCCGCATGAATATCGCCACAAAGGCGCGAATATTGACATTGCATATGATTTTCACGACACGCCTTTCGGCGAATGTATGATTGCCAACACAAAGCGAGGCATCTGCATGTTAGATTTTGTGGATGACAACCGCGAATTTATCCTCCAAAGATTGCACAACAAATGGTCAAATGCCAACATTCAACAAGACCAAGACCGTACTGCGTCGCTCGCTCTCCCTCTCTTCAAATTTGATTCAAACCCCATCAAAATTCTACCTTACGGCACACCATTCCAATCAAAAATCTGGAATATCCTCTTACAAATTCCCTTCGGACAACAAATCACATATTCCCAAATTGCCCGACAAATCAACCAACCCAATGCTGCCCGCGCCGTAGGCTCTGCCATTGCTCAAAATCATATTGCTTACCTCATTCCCTGTCACCGCGTCCTTCGTACTGATGGCGGATTAGCCAATTACAAATGGTCCAAAAACCGAAAATCTAAATTGATGGAGTGGGAAATTGGAGTTGCACATTCAAAAATACAGACAACATGACCTACGACAGCACACAATTATTGAATGAACTGGAAAATGCCGTAAAAGACATCATTCATATCGTACAAACAGACTTTGCTACCTACTCACCCCGCGAACTCAACTGGAAACCGACCCCCGAAAAGTGGAGCGTTTCAGAGTGTTTAGAGCATCTCAACATGTACAGTCGCTACTACAATCCCGCGATAGAAAAAGCGATTCAAGAAAAAAGCCATTTCGTATCTGTAAAGGATTTTAAAAGTGCTTGGATAGGAAATTTTGCTGTAAAATCAGTGCATCCCGGGCATACAAAAAAACAAAAAACACTCAAAAGGCTCAATCCTATTCACAGCGAATTACCGCCGACAGTATTGGAAGATTTCTTGACTCACCAACAAAAATTACAAGACATTATCTCAAAAAGCCGAAGCGTCAATTTGAATAAAATCAAAATTCCGGCAGAAGTCGCCAAATTGCTCAAACTTCGCTTGGGTGATTGTCTTCGTTTTGTGGTCGTGCATGAGCAACGGCATATTCAGCAGGCAAAAGCAGTATTGAACGGAATGAGTCCACTGATTGCCTAAATTCTAACGTGGCGAAGCCACTACCATTGTTTTATTGTTTCATGGTTGAAATGAGTTTTTTTGCGAAGCAAAAACCCTAATAACAATTCAACAATGAAGCAATTCAACAATGAAGCAATTCAACAATGATAATCTTTAGTCTAAATCTCAACTCTAGCTGTCGAAGTTATTTTGTTTCTTTCACTTATCGTGCGATTAGCATTAATTATATTAACTAAAATTACAAAAACTCCACTCTTATCTCTAATTTCCCTATCTTTGCAGCCTACCGTTGACTGACCTGAAATAGTGACTTAGATTGTCATATTTATTTTCGACTCAAACTCTTTTTGTGTTATTTTATGTTGAAATTGGATTTGAAAATTTAGGACTTAATTAAATTAGTAAGTAGTTGGACAGAACTAAACAATACTTTAAGTCATTATAATTCATTGAAAATGAATTATTTATTTAAACTTATTCTTAAACTTGTACTTCTACTTAATTACATCGGGTATAGAAAACAGATTCTTCATCCCGAAACAGAATTATATTTAAAAATATGTATCGTATGAATCCCGTCATTTTTACTACAAATGACTATTCAGAGCAGGATAACATCATCATACTTTCTAATCGTGAAAATTACGATTGGATAAAAGGTAATTTAGGCGAACATGAAGCGGCTTATGTGAAACGTGCAGCAGAACGTGAGATTTCTCACATCGCACTGCCACAAGCAGAGCGTATTGTGATTGTGCAGTTTTTGAAAAAACATGACGACGACAATAGAACCCACGAATACACTCGCCGCGACGCTTGTGAAGCCTTAGAAACCATTCGCAGGTATCAATTAGAAGCTTTTACGGTCATAGATGAAACCGGAAGAGACCTTGCACTCACCTATGCGGAAGGCTTGGTATTGGGTAGTTATCAGTTTTTGAAATACTACAAAGACGCCGAAAAAAGAAAAACAAAACTGCAAAAAATTAGTATTCATAAAGCAGACCAAGAGGCAGTCAGCCAACTGAATATCGTCCTTGAAGCAACGTCTCTTGCCCGCACCTTGGTCAACGAACCGCTTTCTTATCTTACTGCTCAAAAGCTCAGCGAGGAAATAACCGAGATGAGTAAAGACGCAGGATTTTCGCTCGAAGTATTCGATAAAGAGAAAATTACGGCATTAAAAATGGGCGGCTTGTTGGCAGTCAATCGTGGTAGCTTCGACCCACCGACTTTCAATATCCTTGAATGGAAACCCGATAATGCAAAAAACAGCAAACCCATAGTCCTGGTGGGCAAAGGTATCGTATTTGACACCGGAGGTTTGAGTCTCAAGCCTACTGCTCACTCAATGGATTTTATGAAATCCGATATGGGAGGAGCAGCAGCAGTTGCCTGTGGTATGTACGCCATTGCAAAAGCAAAATTGCCGATACACATCGTCGCGCTCATCCCCGCTACCGACAATCGCCCCGGCAATGAAGCCTACGCGCCCGGTGATGTCATCACGATGCACAGTGGAGCTACCGTCGAAGTACTCAATACCGACGCAGAAGGACGCATGATTATGGCAGATGCTTTACATTTTGCTAAAAAATATGACCCTGAACTCGTGATGGACTTCGCTACGCTGACCGGTTCGGCAGCTCGTGCCGTCGGCGGACAGGGCATCGTTTATATGGGTACTGCCGATAAATCCGTCAAAGATAAAATGGAAAAAAGCGGACTCACAGTACAGGAACGCCTCGTTGAGTTCCCACTTTGGGAAGAATACGGCGAACTGCTCAAATCCGACGTAGCCGACATCAAAAATATTGGCGGACCAAGTGCCGGAGCAATTACTGCCGGACTTTTTCTCCAGCATTTTACGGATTACCCCTGGCTGCATTTTGATATTGCGGGAGCAGCCTTCTTGCATACGCCCGATTCGTACAGAGGTAAGAACGGTACAGGCGTAGGAGTCAGATTATTGTTTGACTTCGTGAAAAACTATTGATTAATGGTTAATGGTTAATTTTCGCTACGCGAAAATTAACTCTACCTTCTTTCATTATTATTTGATAATTATTAATTCAAAAACAAAATTAATGCGGATGATGTGTTTTTTGATTTATGATAATTTAGAATATTGTTTTATTGAAAAATTAACACATTCATTAACCATTATCTATGAGACGCTACATCAAAGACACAGGCGACCCACTTGGGGATAAATCATTCAATTTTGCGGTGCGAATTGTTTATCTGGCAAGGCAACTCCAAGAACAAAAAAAAAGAATACGTACTTAGCCGACAACTTCTGCGTTCAGGAACAAATCCTATGGCTATGGTCAGGGAAGCTCAAAATGCGGAAAGCGGAAAAGATTTTATACACAAACTCTCCATAGGACAAAAAGAAATTGGTGAGACGCAGTTATGGCTTGAATTACTATATGCTACAGAGTATATAGACGAAAAAATGTACAATTCAATGGATGCTGATGCTGTAGAAATCATCAAAATTCTAACTGCTTCCATCAAAACAAAAAAGAAAAACCTTGGTAATGATTAATGGTTAATGGTTAATGATTAATGATTAATGATTGATTTCCGCGTAGTAAAAACGTGTGTTATTAACCATTAGCCATTAATCATTAACCATTAACTATTAACCATTAACCATTAAAATATCGTTTTGGAAAAAATAAAAATAGGCATCACCATAGGTGATGTGAATGGTATAGGTCTTGAAGTTATATTAAAAACCCTTGAAGATGAGCGGATTACCAGCCTTTGTACTCCGGTGGTCTATGGCTCATCAAAGGTTATGGCTTACCATCGAAATATCGTACAAACCGAGTCATTTCAATACAAAAATATTCGCTCTGCAGAGCGCGTGTTTGATGGTACGGTCAATGTCGTCAACTGTTGGCAGGATAGCGTCAATATCCAACTCGGACGCATCAACGAAGAAGGCGGCAGCTATGCCATGAAGTCACTTCATGCGGCAGCTTATGAATTGCAATCCGGTTACATTGATGCGCTCGTTACAGCACCTATCCACAAGAAAGCCATGCAAATGGCGGGTTTTGAATATCCCGGACATACCGAGTTTTTGACCAGCAAATTTAAGGCGGAGGAAAGCTTGATGTTCATGGTCAATGATGATTTGCGAGTAGGTTTAGCCACCAACCACCTGCCCGTAGCTCGTGTGTCAGAATCTGTTACGGAGGATGTCATTTGCAAAAAATTGATGATCATGAACGAAACCCTCAAAAAAGACTTTGGTATCGACAAACCCAAAATCGCTGTACTCGCGCTCAACCCGCATGCAGGTGATGGCGGACTCATCGGAGAAGAAGAATCCACCGTCATACAACCGGCACTCAAAACTGCCGAACAACTCGGTATTTTTGCCTTCGGACCTTACTCTGCCGACGGCTTTTTTGGTTCGCGTAAATACAAGCAATTCGACGGCATACTCGCGATGTATCACGACCAAGGGCTTGTACCATTCAAAGCACTTTCCTTTGGTGCAGGTGTCAATTATACAGCAGGATTGCCCGTAATACGCACATCGCCCGACCACGGCACAGGACACGACATCGCCGGACAAAATGTGGCTGACCCTTCATCATTCCGTTCAGCGATATTCTTAGCGATGGATATTGTCAAAAATCGTCGCAACTACTTCGACATGCACAAAGATTCGCTCGATAAAAATAAAATCCTAAAAATGGAACAAACCGCCGAAGACGTCACCGACCCGGATGAACCGGACGCATCGACCGACAGAGGGGACAATGAGTAAATGGTTTATTGAGTTGATTAAGTTGATTAGGTTTATTGAGTTCATATAGTTAACAGAATTTTGCATAGAAAAATTCGTTCTTTCTAAACTCAATCAACTCAATCAACTCAATAAACCTAATCAACTCAATAAACTACGATGAACTACACACTAACACAAAAAGCCCTCGCGATGGGCGTTCATCTATTCACTTCGACGGGTGTACTCGCTGCATTCATGGCGATACGTGCAATTAGTGAAATGCAAGGCTATTGGCAAAAAGAGGCAATGTTGTGGCTCATACTTGCACTTTTTATCGACGGAGTAGATGGTGCAATGGCACGCGCTGTAAATGCCAAAGAAGTCCTGCCCGGTTGGGATGGAAAAGCAATTGATTATGTGATTGATTTTCTGACCTATGCCGTCATTCCCGCCTTCTTTTTTTACCAATCCGGCATGTTACCCGAAGCATGGCAACTTCCTGCTGTATTTGCGATTTTACTGACTTCGGCGATGTATTACGGCAAAATGGGAATGGTCTCCGACGACCTCTATTTTGTAGGTTTTCCTGTGATGTGGAATATGGTGGTTTATGCCATGTTTTTCATTCTGGATTTGAATCAATGGTTCAATCTCGTTCTTATCGTTTTCTTTTGTGTGATGCACTTCGTCCCGCTCAAATACGTATATCCAAGTCGTACACCACATTTCAAAAAATTAAATATCCTCAATAGCGT
>CALHBW010000534.1 GCA_937930625.1 uncultured Saprospiraceae bacterium
TGCCTAAAGCGAATACTCGTCAGACGAATCCTTTTATTCAGTGCGAATATTTTATGAGACAAATCACGACATTTCACAAAAACCTTCGTCAGACGAGTACGCCCGGCAACTTGAGTTCGGCAAAGTTAGACGGATAGCCCGCTACGAACTATCCCAACTGATATTCAGGAGATTGCAAGATAGCTGCAAACAAATTCTTCAAACGAATGCTTACCACCTCGTCTGTACCGCCGCCTTTATATTCAGCCCAAGCCTCTGTCCAATAACCATCTTCCAGATTTTCGACCAGATATTGTTTGAGGGCATTTCGACGCGCTTCATCCGCACCTGCGGGAAACATATAATCGGTCATTTCCTGTACAATCACATTGGGGTCAAAAGCATCAGAAATATTCGCTGCATCATCCACCCAAGTCACCGGGTTGACACGCCGAATTGTGCCGTTCGGTAGTTCGATACCATCCAAATAAACCGTTTTTGCAAAATAATACCGATTCACCATAGTACTCGAACTAATCCAGTTGCGCTGAAAATTCGGAGCTTGGTGAAAGGCGGGCCACCCCGCAGTGCCGGGCGGATTGAACATCTGCATTCCACTTGCTGAAGCAAAGCCCTCTACATATTCCATCACTTCATAAAAATTCGTGGTTTGTGTCGTTATATCGGGTATTTCAAAATCAAAAAATCGCGCCGTACCAATAGACACATCCAATGGCGATTTCACAATTGCCCCGATGATATTATTCGATTCTAAAGTATCATCTTCATCATAGAAATGAACGCTACCCAGCAACTGCTCCAATACAGGCAAAACTTCAAAGCCTTCATTTATAAAGGTTTGTGCGAGCGGTGCGATAATATCCTGTTCTATTTCATCTGTAATTTTATAATAACAAAAATAACGATACAATTTGCGTACAATATTCCGCGCCATCGCTTCTTGTGCGAATATCATATCCAACATTTCGTCCAATTCTTCGATGATACCCGGCTTTGTACTGCGCCCTTCAATGATGGTATTTTGAAATCTATTGCTAAATTGTTTATCGGAAGTATCGTGCAGTTCCGGCACTATACGCGTAACAAGCAAACCCGTCTCGGCGTCAAGATTATTATTCGAAATTTCGCCTATCACATGTCCTGTCAGTACTTTTGAGGCTTCAATAATGTCGGCATCTGTATAGGTCGTATAATCTTGCGGTCCGACTTGTGCGCCCTTGCCTATCGTGTAAAGTTCGAGTAGTTCGCGTCCGAGATTTTCATTGGGTTGCTCGGCAGTATTGGCGTAATTATCCAGAAAATAAGACATTGCCGTATCTGTACATATTTTTTTGGTCAATTGTCGAAAATTTCCCAACGCATATTTACGAAACAATTCATTTTGATGATACAATAAGGTCGAAAAACTCACCTTATCATCTTTCACCGTAAAATGGCTATGCCAAAACAAGGTGATTTTCTCCAAAATCGTATCACAGGCAATCATCTGCGACGCCCACCATCTCCGTAAATAAAATCTCAAAATCGGCTGCGGCGATGAACTATACGGATTGTCAAAATCTACCAACCATGAAGCACTCTCTCCCGGACGCACAGGCGGCAGCGGTGACGGAGGACTTTGTAACAACTCTCCCAATGCTTCCTCTATGGAAAGTCCTGTAAAAGCATCTATCTGCTGACGCGAAGGTCCGAAAGTAGTACGCCTTAACAAATGAGCAGCTTGGTGTTGGGTGAGTGGTGTAGATTTCGGTGATAATGACGCCATTTTTTGATTTTTGATTTATGATTTTCGATTTTTGAGTCAAGTGAAGGTATTCCAATCAGAATCAAAAACCAAAAATCGTTCAATTAGATGTGCAAATTACAAAATAAACGAAAATTATATTGTGCTTACGAGTTGATAAATAGCTTTTTCGTAAAAACTATGACAAACTTAAAACCCTGTGTGTAAAACGTAATTTTATTATCTGTAAAAAATCCTATTAATTCCGTTCCCCAAAAATTCCTTTCAAACAAATAGTTTTAGTATTTTTGTGGTTTATTTAAGTAAATACAAAATAATGAATGAATAATTTTTTAATAATTTAACTCATTCATTATCAACAATAATTTAAAAAATCGGCTGACGTGCATCGGTGTCAATAAGGACATTCTACTCACAAAACTGTCCACCATCCACCATCCACCGTCCACCGTCAAAAAGAAATTATGGACGCTCTTGTAGAAGTGCTATCCTCGCCGGAAGCGTGGATGAGCCTCTTGACGCTAACTTTTTTGGAAATCATATTGGGGATAGATAACATCATTTTTATCTCTATCGCTGCGGGGAAGCTGCCCAAAGACAAACAAAAACGCGCCACCAATATCGGGATGGTACTCGCTATGGTGTTTCGTATTGCGTTATTGTTTGGGATTAGTTGGCTCATTAGTATGTCGGCGGCACTGTTTCATATTGATTGGTCGTGGCTCAAAGCCGGACCAACCGGACAAAGCTTAATTCTGCTGGCGGGTGGACTGTTTTTATTGTACAAAAGTGTCTCCGAAATTCACCACAAGCTCGAAGGTGACGCCCATCACGCCGATGATGGTAAAAGCAAAAAAGGCATAACGCTACAAAGCGTCATCATTCAAATTTGTATCATCAATATCGTATTCTCATTCGACTCTATTCTTACGGCAGTTGGTATGACAAATGGTGTCCCTAATGCCTTGTTGATTATGATTATTGCAGTGGTTTTCTCGGTCATCATTATGATGTTGTTTGCCGTACCTGTGGGGCGTTTTGTCAATCAGCACCCGACGATACAGATGTTGGGATTGTCCTTTCTGATTTTGATTGGATTTATGCTGATTACAGAAGCGGCACACTTATCGCACCTCAAAATACTCGGCTCGGAAGTGGGTGTGATACCAAAGGGTTATCTCTATTTTGCGATTTTCTTCTCTATGGTGGTCGAATTTCTCAATATGCGTCTGCGTAAAACATCCAAAGATGTGGTACAATTGCACGATGTAAAAGAGGAAGCAGTAGAAGCAGGATTGATTGAAGGGATTGAACGGTAATGGCGTTATTCGTTGATTAGTTATTCGCGAATACTGTAATGACTGCTTTAGCTGTCAAATAAAATGAAAATTAATTTATAAATTATTGTTCTTTAAATTATTACAGACTAAAATACCGATGCACTTGACAGCTAAAGCAGTCATTACGGAGTTTCCGTCCAGCCTGTAAAGTCGTCTGTACGGAAGCATTAATTTTCAAAAAATTATAACGAGTACACGAATATACAAATAACGAGTTACACGAATAACGAATAACGAGTACACAAATAACGAATAACGAGTCACGACATTAGCATGGCAAAAAAGCGAACAACGCGTAAGAAGAAAAAAGGGATTTTTAATCAGTTGTCCTTCAAATTTGATTCAAAAGACGAGCGAATATGGAAGATATTTGGTTTGCTGTTTGTATTGGCATCTTTATATCTTTTTATTGCTTTCACATCGTATTTGTTTACGTGGGAAATTGACCAAAATGAAGTACTGAATCAAAAGTGGAGTATTCTCTTTGATACAGAGGCAGTATTGGCTAATTGGCTAGGCAGACTCGGTGCGATTGTGTCGCATCAATTTTTCTATTTGTGGTTTGGTGTGGCTTCGTATATCGTTGTCTTTCTGTTTTTTGTAATAGGTGTCAGTTGGATGCTCAATCGTCCTTTGCAACGCTTTTATAAGACTTTCCGATTCTCATTTTTCTCTCTATTGTGGTTGTCTTTGTTGTTGGCTTTTCTATTTGTGGAGCCGGGTGTGATTACGCAATCGCATTTTCCGTGGGGCGGCGCATTTGGTGAGGCAATGAGCAATTGGTTGGGTGCATTTTTGGGGCAGATTGGAATGATATTGTTTCTGTTGTTTACGGTTTTTGTGATTTTTGTGTGGCGTTTTAATCCGAATTTTAATGAATTGAGTACAGAACGGTTTTCGTACCGATTTAAAAAATTAACGGGCTTTAATATTGATAAATTTTTTCCAAAAAATAAAAAAACACCGCAGCCGGAAGTAGTCAATGAAGGTGTAGTCTTGGAGGAAGAATCAACAGGAGGAGAAGGTTTGCGCCCTTCAAGCGAGCGAAAGAACCCCAAACCCATCATCGGCAAAGTCATCAGACCGGATGGCGAAGTCATTGAGCCGGAAATCAAAGACGGACAACTCGCCTTTAATTTGGGAGATACCCAAAAGCGCGAAAAACCTCTATCGCTCGGCGAAGGCGCGGAGCTTGAAATTGAAGCACCAAAAGCCGTAGAAGTCGTTGATGATGGCGAGGGAATTGTCCCAACCGCATTTGACGAAACCAAAAAACTGAATGTCGAAAAAGATAACATCGACCATACAGAGCCTTATGACCCAACGCTTGATTTGCCTTCTTACGAATCACCTGTACTTGCGCTGCTGCGAAATTATGACGAGCAAAAAATCGAGGTAGATAGAGCCGAATTGGAGCGCAATAAAGACCAAATCATCGAAACCCTGCTGAATTATAAAATCGAAATTGTCAAGATAAAAGCCACTATCGGACCTACGGTGACGCTGTACGAAATCGTACCCGCGCCCGGTGTGCGTATTTCCAAAATAAAAAACCTTGAAGATGATATTGCTTTGAGTTTGGCGGCTTTGGGTATTCGTATTATTGCCCCTATTCCGGGTAAGGGAACTATCGGTATCGAAGTTCCGAATAAGAATAAGCAGATAGTTTCGCTTAAAGAGGTTTTGGCATCCGAAAAATACAAACGCGCTAAGATGGATTTGCCAATTGCATTGGGTAAAACCATTACAAATGAGGTCTTTGTAGCTGACTTGGCGAAGATGCCTCACTTGCTGATGGCAGGTGCTACGGGACAAGGTAAGTCGGTGGGTATCAATACGATAATCATGTCGCTATTGTACAAAAAGCACCCATCGCAACTCAAACTTATCTTAGTTGACCCTAAGAAGGTGGAGTTGTCTTTGTACAATCGCTTGGAGAAACATTTCTTGGGATTTTTGCCCGGCGAAGAGGAAGGTATCGTGACGGACACGACCAAAGTAGTGAGTACGCTCAACTCGCTTTGTATGGAAATGGACGAGCGTTATGACTTGCTCAAAAAAGCCGGCGCACGTAACATCCGCGAGTACAACGAAAAATTTACCAAACGTCGCCTCAATCCAAATAAAGGACACCGCTTTTTACCTTTTATTGTCTTGGTGATTGATGAATTTGCCGACCTGATAATGACGGCGGGTAAGGAAGTGGAGTTGCCGATTGGTCGTTTGGCGCAGTTGGCACGGGCGATTGGGATTCACTTGATTATTGCTACTCAGCGTCCTTCTGTGAATATTATTACGGGGGTGATTAAGGCGAATTTCCCGGCGCGGATGGCTTTTAAAGTAACTTCAAAAATTGACTCCCGAACCATCCTCGATGGTGGTGGCGCAGAGCAACTTATCGGGCGTGGAGATATGCTACTCTCCGTTGACGGTAAGATGGTGCGTATTCAATGTGCCTTCGTCGATACGCCCGAAGTGGAGCAAATCATCGACTATATTTCCGACCAAAAGGGTTATCCTGAACCGTTTTACTTACCCGAATTTGGTGCAGAACTCGACGGCAGCGAAGGCAAAAAAGGCATCAAAATCGAAGACCTCGACTCTATGTTTGTGGATGCAGCACGTACTGTTGTGCAGAATCAACTTGGTTCTACTTCCATGATTCAACGCCGCCTCAAACTTGGCTATAATCGCGCCGGACGTATCATGGACCAAATGGAATCGCTTGGTATAGTAGGTCCGAGTGAAGGCTCTAAAGCGCGTGAAGTGCTGATTTATGATGAAATGGAGTTGGAGAAGTATTTGACGCAATTGGGCTTGAAGATGTGATGAAGCTCAAGTTGATAGCGTTACTTGCCTTTTTTTTTAAAAAAGATTAAATTTGTACAACATTTATGGCAAAAGATATGTACCATGACCTCGTGAAAGAGGCACTTATTGCAGAAGGATGGACGATTACTGATGATCCATATAAGGTAAGTGTAGATACCAAATGGGAAATTGACCTTGGTGCAGAAAAATTGATTGGTGCAGAAAAAGAGGATAGAAAAATAGCTGTTGAAGTTAAGTCTTTTTTAGCACCTTCTTTTTCATATGAATTTCATGGCGTAATTGGACAATACTTCAACTACATCATAAATTTGGAACGTTTCGACAAGGAAAGAGTTTTATATCTTGCTATTCCTCTTGATATTTGGAATACTAAATTTCAGAAAGAGGCGATTCAATACTCTATCAACCAAATGAAAGCAAATATTATTGTTTATGATGTTGAAACAGAAAAAATAGAAAAATGGATACCATACAATCAAAAATAGAAAAATATCAAAATATCCTAACTCAATACATTGAAAAACTTGCAGAAGAAAAAAATAATTCATTGGGAAATGAACTATCATATCAACCTATCATAGATACAAAAAGATTGCATTTTCAGTTAGTTGAATTAGGGTGGTATAAAAAACGGTATATACATGCTGTCCTGATTCATTTAGACATCAATCCCGAAACTGGAAATATTTGGGTGCAAAAAAATGATACTGAAATTCCTTTAGATATAGAGCTAGCAGAATATGACATCCCGAAAAAGCACCTTGTTCTCGGTTTTCGCCCACCTTATATGCACGGATTAGCAGGTTTTGCAGCAGCTTGATACAGAATCACTCGGTATCGTTGGTCCGAGTGAAGGGAGTAAGGCGCGTGAAGTATTGATTTATGATGAGATGGAATTAGAGAAGTATTTGACGCAGTTGGGCTTGAAGATGTGAAATAGTTGATAGTCGATAGTCGATAGTTCATAGTTGATGGTTCATAGTTGATAGTTATGTTTGGCAACATTCGATGTCTAAGTCTTAATTAACAAGAAAGCAGGGCGGTAGATGAAGTAAATTTGGGGCGAAGTACGATATTAAATATTTTTTTGGTGGTGAGGATGAAGTGATAACGCCCAAACGCAGTACTAATGACATGATGCCGGACTTTTTGAGGAAAAGTCAAGCGCAGGCTTTTTTCCATAAAAAATAAAAAAAATCGCGTGTGTTATGTGTCTGTTTTGAAGGTGCTTTTCTGCTAACTTCAACTTTACAACCTACTGTGCCATATTGGTAGCGGTCAATCTTGGTGTTTTGGGGAGGTTGAGTGTATCATCTTCCGGCGTACCTGTAAAATCCTTGTCCATCATAAAAGTATCTATCGAAGGTGTATTCAATAAACCTTCGGTAGTGGCTTGAAGGCTTTCATTTTTTTCATTGATGTCGTACCAAAGATTGATGTCGCCGCTTGAGGTATGTGCGCGAAGGGGTTCGAGTGTAGGAATGCCTGATTGGTAAGTGACCTCACAGAGATAGCTGATGATGCTGAGTCTTTCTGTATCGTCAAAAAGTATTCTATTGAAGATGACTTGTCCGGCAGCGGCGTTGAATTTTACATGGTGTCCGTAAAGTTCGGTGGTATGTTGTCGAAGGTGGTCGTCATTAAGGGTGGTATATCCTTTTACTGCCAAATTCGTCTGCAAAGCAATATTAAAATCTTTTGTAATAGATGCTATCTGCGCTTTGCGTTCTGCACTCAAAGGGCTTTGAGAAATGATGTAGTAATTGCCTATATCAATGGATTG
>CALHBW010000535.1 GCA_937930625.1 uncultured Saprospiraceae bacterium
CGTCACCGTAGCGCGGTGCTTCCAGCCCGCGCCTCGCGTATATCAAGCTAAGGTGGAACGGGCTGGAAGCACCGTTCTACAGGGCGCGAATTGGAAGTATCGCGCTACTTTATGCCGTTTCAATATTTGCCGTAGCTTCCAAATTCAATTCCTTCGTGCTGATATGACGCATTTCCACTTTCCTAATTTTACCCGTCACCGTCATCGGGAAATCTTGGGTGAATTTAAAGTGGGCAGGGACTTTATAATGAGCAATTTTCCCATTGCAAAATGCCTGTAATTCTTCGGTGCTGGATTGTTCGCCCTCTTTCAATTTGACCCAAGCCATGACAATTTCGCCATATTTTGCATCTGGAATACCTATCACTTGTACATCGCTGATTTTCGGATGTGTATATAAAAATTCTTCTATTTCTCGTGGATAAATATTTTCACCGCCTCTGATAATCATGTCTTTGATACGTCCTACGATGTTAATGTAGCCTTCTTCGTCCATCGTGGCAAGGTCACCGGTGTGCATCCAACGTGCGGCATCAATCGACTCGCGTGTTCGTTCATCATCATTCCAATAGCCGAGCATGACGCTGTAACCGCGTGTACACAATTCGCCGGGCTGACCAATGGGAACGACCTGTCCCGTCTGCTCGTCAATAATTTTCACTTCCAAATGCGGGTGAATTTCACCTACCGTACTGACTTGTTTTTCAAGTGGTGCGCCGACTTTCGTTTGCGTACTAACGGGACTGGTTTCCGTCATGCCGTAAGCCACTTGTACTTCGCTCATATTCATCAGTGACTGCACTTTTTTCATCACTTCTATCGGGCAAGGCGAGCCTGCCATGATACCCGTCCGCAAGGAACTCAAATCGAATTTTTCAAAATCAGGATGCTCCAATTCGGCAATAAACATGGTCGGTACGCCGTAAATCGCGGTGGCTTTTTCGCGCTCGGCAGCTTCCAAAACTGCCTGTGGTTCAAAACCTTCACTGGCATAAATCATCGTCGCACCATGCGTCATACAACCGAGATTGCCCATGACCATACCAAAGCAATGATACAAAGGCACGGGAATAATCAGCCTATCTTGGTCGGTAAAATTCATGGTGCGAGCTACGAAATATCCGTTGTTGAGAATATTGTGATGGCTGAGGGTCGCGCCCTTTGGGTAGCCCGTTGTGCCGCTTGTATATTGGATGTTGATGGCATCGTCGAAAGCGAGTGTGGCTTGTCTTTCTGCAAGGGCTTCATTCGTAGATTCGCTAGCTTTTGCTATTAGGTTTTTCCATGAAAGCAAACCCTTTTTTGGTTGGTCAGCAAGGGAGACGACCATTTTTAGTTCAGGTAATTTCGCAGAATTTAATGCGCCAAATGATGCACTCATTAATTCAGGAGCTAAGTCCAAAATCATGCTTTCGTAGTCCGATGTTTTGAAAATATCGGCAGTTACGAGCATCTTGCAGCCCGATTGATTGAGCGCGTATTCCAACTCATGTACGCGATACGAAGGATTGATATTGACGAGAATGACGCCGACTTTAGCTGTAGCAAATTGCATGACCGTCCACTCACTACGATTCGGCGACCAAATACCTGCCCTGTCTCCCTTTTCCAAGCCACAGGCGAGCAAAGCTTTCGCACATTTATCGACTTCTTCCTGCAAACGACGATATGTCCATCGGATATTTTGGTGATGTACAATGAGTGCTTCTTTATTAGGAAATTGCTCGACGATTTCATCAAATTTATCTCCTATCGTAATCCCAAGTAAAGGCAGATCACTCATGCCGCTTGTGTAGCTAATTTTATGCATCTTTTAGATTTAGTAACGAGGTGAAAACAATTTAACGACAAACTCTTTGAATATTTTTTATTTTATTAAATAAAATTTTGTTAGAATTTTATATTTACAAAATCCAATTTAGCCAAAGATAGTAACGAATATTTGTTTTTTATAATAAAAAAAGTCAAAATACATGTTGGCAGTTAAATATTTCCCCAAACCCAATGGAAATATTTTTTGTAAATCATTATCAATTTCCTTATCTTTGCGCTCACGTTTTTTGAAAAGTTACGTATAAGTGAAAAATCTACCACAATATTCCATTCCATTTAAAGGACTCAATGATGGTCTGCATGAATTGACATTTAAAGTAGATGCCGATTTTTTTCGACATTTTGAAGAATCGTATTTGCATGATGGAAATATAGACGTGAAGGTAGATTTAGATAAGCGTCCAAGCATGATGGTCTTGGATGTTGGTTTTTCAGGTACAGTGAAAACACTCTGTGATTTGTGTGGTGACGAAGGTGACTTGCAGATAGAAGGTGCAGAACAATTGCTCGTAAAATTCACGGATAATCCGGGTGACGAAGAGCAAGTCATCTATCTGACCTTTGGTGAAAACGAGTTAAATCTCGCATCACATTTTTACGAATTAATAGCTTTGAGCGTACCAATTCGCAAAGTACCATGCGCTGACAAAGAGGGCGAACCAACTTGTGATTCTGAAGCGCTCAATTTTATCGGCAGCGACAATCAGGACAAAGACGATAATGCAATAAATCCCATTTGGGCAGAATTAGAAAAATTGAAAAATAAATAACGGTTGACAGTTGACGGTTGACGGCTAACGGAATTTTTCCGATAACTCGCAACTCGCAAACTCGCAATCCGAAACAAATAAAAATGGCACATCCTAAGAGTAGAATATCAAAGCAGCGTAAGCGCAAACGTCGTACGCACTATAAGGCGGAGACACCGAATGTAATGAGTTGCTCCAACTGCGGCAATCCTGTATTGCGTCACCACATCTGTGATGAATGTGGTCACTATCGTGGCAAGCCCGTCATCGCATACGAAGACGACGATTTATAGGAAGCAATGAGTGAATTTTGAAGGAGTGAATGAGTGAATCTTAATGCGACAATGCTGAAATGCGTTAATGCAATAATATTTTCTCATCCAACTTTATTTCATATTTTCATTCAATGCCAATTCCAAATTTTGAAAAAAAATTAGAAGCTCCCATACGATTGTATGCGGGGCTTTCTTTTGTTAAATGAGTGAATTTTGAATAAGTGAATGAGTGAATAATAATGCTGAAATGCGTCAATGCGATAATGCTACAATACTTTCCCTCATTATCACATTGTAGCATTGTCGCATTATTCATTCGTTCATTCAAAATTCACTCATTCACTCATTGTTTTTACACTATGAAAAAAATTATCAATACAAAAACTGCCCCCTCCCCTGTCGGACCTTATAATCAATCTATCATGGCAGGTGGTGTATTATATGGTTCGGGGCAAATCGCGATTAATCCTGCCACCGGCGATGTCGTACAAGACAGTATCGAAGATGAAACACGTCAAGTGATGAAAAACATCGGCGAGGTGCTGAAAGAAGCCGGAATGACTTACGAAAATATCGCTAAATGCTCTGTCTTCGTATCCGACATGCACATGTATAGTCGCATCAATGCGGTTTATGCCGAGTTTTTTGATGAAGCCACTGCTCCTGCACGCGAATTGGTCGAAGTGGCTAATTTGCCTAAATTCGTTAATATCGAAATCTCATTTATCGCCGTGAAATAATGAGTGAATTTTGAAGGAGTGAATGAGTGAATTATTTTATGTCGTAATACGTTATACTTTGAACGGCATAAATTTCGGAAAATATTAACACTTAAATCTCACGCAGAGAACGCAGAGATTTTATCGTATTTCTCCGCGTTCTCTGCGAACTCTGCGTGAAATATACAACATGAGCATTTTCCGAAATTTACCCCGTTTGCAGTATAACAATATTCACTCACTCACTCATTCAGTCATTCACTCATTCAAAATTATAAAATGAAGAAACAAGTCCTCTCCTGCATACAGCCTACGGGCGAAATGCATTTAGGTAATTACTTTGGGGCGGTTAAAAATTACGTGGATTTGCAGTCGGAATACAATTGTATTTACGGCATAGTGGATTACCACGCGATGACGATGCCTTATGATGCCAAAAAACTACGACTCAACTCTTGGGATTTGATTATGAGTTTGATGGCAGTGGGTGTGAAGGCAGAGAATTTATTTATCCAATCGCTCATACCTGAACATACTGAATTGGGTTGGATATTTAGCACGGTGGCGTCTTACGGGGAGATGACGCGCATGACGCAATTCAAAGATAAATCGCAACAGGTCAAGGAGGAATCGAAGGATGCTTTTATCTCTGCGGGTTTGTTTACCTATCCGGTTTTGCAAGCGGCAGATATTTTGATTTATAAAGCGGATTATGTGCCGGTCGGTAGAGACCAAGCGCAACATTTGGAACTGACGCGCAATATCGCACAGCGTTTTAATAGTCAATTTAAGACAGAATATTTCGTATTGCCGGAAATTTTATATACCGAAACGCCCAAAATTGCCTCCACTGCCGACCCTACACGCAAGATGAGCAAAAGTGCAGGTGAAAAGCATTGGATAGGTGTTTTTGCGGATGAAAAACGCATGACCAAACAAATCAAATCTGCCGTAACAGACGCCGGAGATATGCCCTTCAATCAAGAAACGGGTAAGCGCGAGGTGAGTGTAGGTGTGGTGAATTTACTACAAATTTTGAAAGCCTGCGGTAAGGCAAAAGAACACGACGAAATCGTGGATTTGTATAATGAAGGTTCATTGCGTTATGGTGATTTGAAAGGTATCGTAGCCGAGGCTTTGGTCGAAATGACTGCGCCGTTCCGCGAACGAAAAGCCGAGCTTTTGGCAGATAAAAAGTCTGTCAAAAATCAAATCAAAGCATCATCCGCCGAAATTCGCAAGACAGCGCAACAAACCCTGCGCGAAGTAAAAGAAATAACGGGACTGCTCAATCCGAAGGCTTAAATACGTGCTGATGTGTGGGTGTGCTGATGTGCTGACGTATTTTTCGTACACATCAGCACATCAGCACATCAGCACATCAGCACACAACAATGAAGATAATCTGCATAGGTCGTAACTACGCCAATCACGCCAAAGAACTCAACAATCCTGTACCCAAGCAACCGCTTATTTTTATGAAGCCGGATACAGCCATGTTGGTCAATCGTAAACCGTTTTTTTATCCTGAGTTTACGGAGAAACTGCATTATGAGGCGGAAGTTGTATTGAAGGTCTGCAAGAATGGGAAGCATGTAGAACCTAAATTCGCACATAAGTATTACGACCAATTGACGATTGGTTTGGATTTGACGGCGCGGGATGTGCAGGCACGTTGCAAAGAGAAGGGGCATCCGTGGGAAATTGCGAAGGGTTTTGACGGTTCGGCGGTCTTGGGTGAGTTTATCTCAATGGCTGATTTTCAGGCAGATAATATTGATTTTTCTCTTAATAAAAATGACGAAACCGTTCAGAAAGGCAATACCGGCGACTTGATTTTTTCCTTTGATTATTTGATAAGTTATGTGTCCAAATACTTCCGTTTGCATATCGGGGATTTGATATTTACGGGTACGCCGGAGGGAGTTGGTCCGCTTCAGGTTGGGGATGAATTGGAAGGGTTTATTGGGGAGCGAAAGTTGTTGGAGTGTAGGATTAAATGAGTGTGACATTTCATTTGGATATTTTATGGATGTGTTGTAATTTTGGTTTTCGGATAGCTTCTGAGAGACTTTGCTACAAAACTTTTCGCCTTTGGAAAAATCTATTTTGACTGTGTAAAATACATGTCTGAAGTGGAAACAAAAAATTTAATGATTTAAAATGAGTACAGATGTACAATTTATTAGTTTCAGGTAGTGACGAATCATGGAATGGAGAACCATTTATGATTGAACCAAATCGATATTTGGAATACACAGAGAATGATATTAAAGAGGTTTACAGAGAATTAAACAATACATGCATTAGTAAAATCACTAGATTTCCTTGCATTTTTGCCTATGAAAAATCTTGTAATAAGAATCCATTTTTTGGATTAATACAAGAATTGACTGTGAGAAGAAATGGAATTAAAATTCAATATGAACTAATTCCTATTGATGATTTTTTAACTGCAAATCAATTAATCGATATGCAGTTTGAACTTGATATTTCAAAATTGGAATTAAATAGAACTCATTGGGCAATTAAAAATGTAAACTTACCGAAGGAGTTGTATTCAAAAAACATACTATTACCTGAATGGACTCTTCGACAGAAAAAGGCAGTTGATATAGATAAGCATATTTTCGATGTAGCATTTTCATTTCCAGGTGAAATTCGAGATTATATTGAACCTATTGTTGAGGAATTGGAAAATACAATTGGGCGTAACTCATATTTTTACGACAAAAATTATAAGGCACAATTGGCAAGACCATCATTAGACATACTACTACAGAGCATCTATAAAGATAGAACTAAACTAATTGTTGTTTTTCTTTGTAAGAAATATCAAGAAAAAAAATGGTGCGGAATTGAATTCAATGCTATCCGACAAATAATACATAAAAAGGAACACGATAGAATAATGTACGTAAAGATGGATGATGGAGTAGTAGACGGTGTTCTAAATACGGACGGATATATAGATGGTAGAACTCATAATCCAAAAGAAATTGCCAAGTTTATTAAAACGAGAATTGATTCATTAAAACAAAATAACACAGCTACGTAATATGCACGAGACCGTGTCATTCCGAATCAAAAAACCTCACCCCTTCATCTCCTGCACAGCCGCCTCAAACTCCTCACTCTCCAACTTCTCCCCTTCCCAAAGCCAATAAATATTTTTAGAAATAAGATTAAAACCCAAGATAAAAACAGGCAATAAAAGCAACATAATAAACATCGCGGCAATCAAACCATAAGAAAGCGAAATCGCCATCGGTTTCAGAAATTTCGCTTGCAAACTCCCCTCTGCCACAATCGGCAGCAGCCCGGCTACCGTAGTAATCGTCGTCAGTACAATCGGGCGAAAACGAGTCAGTGAAGCATCATAAACAGCTTGCTTTAGTGGGATGCCATTTCGTAGATTCGTATTCATGGCATTGATAAGAACGAGGCTGTCATTGATGACAATGCCCGCCAGCGCGAGTATCCCAAAAATTGACAAAAAACTCACCGGAATCCCGTGTATCATATGTCCCGCGACCACGCCTACGAAGGCAAAAGGAATCAACAAAATCACCATAATCGCTTGCTTAAACGAACGGAAAGTCAGCGTCACGACTGCCAATACGAGCAACAAAATAATCGGCATGGTGCGTTGCATGGCTGCGCCTGTATCGCCTGCGGTTTCGCTTTGTCCGCCAAAACTCGCCTCTACGCCCGGATATTTAGCGAGGATTTTTGGCATCACATTCGCCTGAACATCAGCGAGTATTTCGGTGGTCGAAGCGTCGGGGTTGGTCTGCTCGGCGGTGACTTCGATTTTGGTGCGTCCATCGACGTGATTGATGTTGAGTACGCCGTCTTCTGATTCGAGGTTGACGAGTTCTTTCAAAGGGTAAGCCCTGCCATTGACACGGATTTTCATGTTCTCCAAACCCGACTGCGACTGTCGGGCAGATTCAGCGTAGCGCACCCAGATTTTCACTTCATCATTGCCACGTTGAAGGCGTTGTACCTCTACACCAAAATAACCCTGACGCACTTGATTGACAATCGTTTGCAAATTCAAACCCAATGCTTCGGCTTGCTTTCGGAGCGTCATATTGAGTTCTTGCGAACCGAGCGCATCGTCGTCCACCACATCTTTGAGGGCGGGCATATTATTGAGGGCGGTTTTAAATTCATTTTTTGCAGCGCGGAGTTGGTCATAATTTTTACCCAAAAAAGAAACCGCTACCGGACTGCCAAATATCGCCGCCCGACCAAAAGTGAGTTTCTCCGCATCATATATCGGACCGACTTTCTTGCGGATGGCATTGCTGATTTCGAAGCTCTCCATCTCTCGTATTTCACCATCCAATAGAATGATATTGAGCGAACCTTCATTGATACCGGGACCAATATTTCTGACCACCGCCGTAATGACATCTTCGCCATCCGCGCGGTCTTTTTTAATGTCCTCATTCACCTCAAATGCGGCGCGTTCTATTTTGGTAAGATAATTAGTCGTTATATCCTCCGTCGTTCCTGCGGGAAGGCGCAGCGAAACCGCCAATTCGTCAAAATCAATATTCGGGAAGAAAGTAAAAGGCTGGATGCCGCCACGCAATAAATTGATGCTGAAAAATAATGCGACAAAGAACATTACAAAGGTCAGAAATTTATTCTCCAAGCTAAATTTCAAGGATGGCGCATAGAGTTTATTTTTCAAAAAATCAAAAAACCGCGTTGTCGTTTTTTCTACTTTATTGGGCTGAATATCAGGACGCAAGGCTTTGGAATGAGCAATATGCGCCGGCAAAATAAAGAAGCCTTCAATCAATGAAAATAGCAAAACCACAATCACTACGAAGGCAATATTTGAAATAAAATCACCAATACGACCACCCAGAAAAAAGAAAATCGTGAAGAACAAACAAGTCGTCAGTACCGCCGAAATAATGGATGGCACGACCTCAATTGTACCTTCGTAGGCAGCTTGTCGGGCGGGCATTCCGGCTTCGTATTTTTGGAAAATATTCTCTGCAATCACGACCCCGTCATCCACTAAAATTCCAATGCTGAGTATCAATCCAAACAAAGAAAATAAATTGATACTAATATTAAAAAAGGGCGCAATAATAAACATGCCCAAAATAGAAATCGGAATACTCAAAGCCACCCAAAAGGCTATACGCGGATTGAGAAATAAACCCAAAACGAGCAAGACCAAAACCATCCCAATCGCGCCATTTTCGACCAATAAATCGGTACGATTCCGAATATTGACGCTACCATCGCGTATCACGTCCGCCTGTACGGAAGTGAAGCGTTGGTTAAATTCTTCGATATATGCCTTGACGACTTCCGAGCCTTCGATAATGTCTTCGTCGAGCGTGCTATTGACCGTGACGGTGACGGCAGGTTTGCCATCGTAGTAGGTACGAATGGGGCTGTCTGCCCATTTGTCGGTTACGTCTGCCACGTCTTTCAGGCGGATATTTGTCCCCGTTTGGCTGGTAGCAACGATGACGTTTTCCAAGCCATCGGCGGTGTATTTTTTGTTGCGTGCGCGAATGGTGATTTCCGTATCGCCCATGTCGAATGTGCCGCCCGTAAGGTCGATATTGCTACGACGAACAGCCGCCGCGATTTGGTCGAAAGTCAATCCGTAAGTGTTCAGTTCATTTTCGCGGACTGCAATCTCAATTTCTTCGTCAGGATAGCCATTTAAAATGACTTTAGAGATATTTTTTTTGAGTAATAATTCTTCTTCTGCAATCTTCGCATAGGCTTTGAGGGTTTTTAAATCCACATCGCCACTAATCGCAAATTCTGCTGCCAAATCCACATTTTCCAACTTATAAATCACGGGAGTTTCGAGTCCATCGGGAAAGGAATTGATTCTATCGACGGCATTTTTTACATCAGAAATGGCTACGTCAATATCCGTTTCGGCAGGTAATTCTACGGTGATGGTCGCCGTATTTTCGCGGCTGGTCGAAGTGACTTTTTTGATGCCCGATACGCCTTTGAGTTCTTCCTCAATTTTGGTCGTCACGCCATTTTCTACCTCCTGCGGCGACGCGCCCGGATACACGCACTGCACCAAAATAATCCGACTCTCTACACGCGGAAATGCACTGCGCGTCATATTCATCAGGGAAAATATCCCGACCACCGCAATGAGAAATATCGCAACATCCGCAGTGTTGGCGTAGCGTATAAAATATTTGATGAGTGCCTTCATAGTGAACAATGCTTAAATGCTTAAATGATACAATGCGATAATGTTTAATGAGCGAATTTTGAATGAGTGAATGAGTGAATAATTTTTGATTGGATGATTTTAGATTTTTGATTATAGACAAAAATTACTGCACCGAATTTGCCATAAATCCCCAAACATCAACTCCTGCTATACCTAAAATAATTAATGCTACGAAAGCCACAACAGGTAATACTAATATTAAATTCCCTATGATACCTATTATTTTAATTGCTGTATTTGGTTCTTTCTTTTGTACACTTTTTAAGCTAAAAAATGTTCCCCTGACACTGAATATCATATATACTAACAGAGTAGTACCGGGCAAAGCAACTGATAAAATGATGCTATTAGTTGCTTTGGCAGGGGTCATAAATGCTATGGCTATGGATAGCATATATAGAATAAAAAATAGCAGAGCAATTAAAAAATTGTTGAATCCTTTCTTTGAAAATGTCGTTTTGAGTAGTTCGTTACTATCTAATATATTATTCATTTGTTTGACAATTTGAATGGGATATTGTTTTGAGAATGAGGTAAAGTTAGTTTATTTTTTCGCTATTCACCCACCAAAATATATTGCTTTTGCATCTTTCGTAACACAGACATTCCTGCCTGTGTTGTATAAAGAACAGACAGGAATGTCTGTGTTACGATTCTACTATGAGAAAAATAAATACATTCCAAATCGACATCCCCAATCCATGCGATGAAAAATGGAGCAATATGACGCCCACTAAAGGCGGCAGACATTGCGAGCGTTGCGAAAAAACCATCGTTGATTTTTCCACTAAAACAGACCGCGAAATCGCTCACCTGCATAAGCAATCCGACGGGAAAATTTGTGGTAGATTTTCAAAAGAACAACTTGGGCGCGACATTGTTTTGCATCCTAAATCGCTATCAAATACTAAGTCGAAGGCAGCAGCGGCTTTATTGGCGGGGATGCTGTCGGCAGGAACGGCGGTGGCGCAAGGTGAGATAGTTGTACAGCGTACTGAACAGCATATTTCGGAGGAGAAAAAAGAGTCTCAATCGCCCAATTCTACGAAAATTATCACCGGACATGTCTATGATGAAGATGGTGAACCTTTGCCTTTTGCTAATATTTATTTTAAGTGGGCATGTGTTGGAACGACAACCGATATTGATGGTTATTTTTCATGGAAAATTCCTCAAGAAGTTGAAAAAATACAGGTCAGTTACATTGGTTATGATGAAATAGAAGTTGAATTGGATAGTACTACAAATGATGAAATGAAAATCGTAATGCAAAGTTCGGAGAGTTGCCTTTCGGTAGGTATTGTTATTGTGAGATACCCCGATAGTTATTTCCAAGACCCGCCGCAAGGCAGAACCTTGCCACAATTAATCAAAGATTGGATTTATAATATAAAAGAAAAACGAAGTAATAGAAAACCCAAACCTCAGCCAGAAAACCTCCCCTCTCCTATCCTAATCGAAGATGATGCGTCTGAAATTCGCCCACCTCAAATCATCACTAAAAAACTGATTACCAAGATTTTCCCTAATCCATTCGACAATAAAATTCACCTTACCCTCGAATCAGACGCCGTAGAAATTTTGCGTGTGGTGATATACGATTCCACGAGTAGAGAAATTCACGCAGAACAGATAAACGTATTGGTGGGAACGAATGAAATGGATATAAATTTACGAGAAAAACAACTCACAAACGGCAGTTATTTTTTGAGTATTTTTAGAGAAAATGAAATTATTCAGACGGAAATATTAACACGAATAAAAAAATAAAGCCAAACGTGATGTAGAGAAAATTCATGAATTTTCTCTACATCACGAATCAATAAATGGTCAATTTTTAAATAAAAAATCCGCGTCTATCCGTTCAATCCGCAAAATCCGCGTTCTATTTCTCCAATTCAAATTCACTTCCAAGCATTTCTTCCCCATTCACAATAATCACCAAGCGATGCGTACCTGCGTAATGTTTGCGTGTTGTGAGGTCGCGGAAATGTTGTTTGCGCTTGAAGCTGTGTTCGCCTTTTGTAAACTCTTTTTCGGAAAGTTGAAAGACTTTTCGCGATTGACTGCCATTCGCTTTGACGAAATAAACACCATATTCGAGCCGCACAGTACGCGGTTTATCGACCTTCAATTTGAATGAAAAATGAAAATGCTCGCCTATCGTCAATTTATTTTTTGTAAAGGATAAATCGGAAATTTCAAGCCCCGTAGCATCGGCGAGACCGAAGAGGGCGAGGGCGCGTTTATCGCCGCGTTTGAGGAGGGTGCGTGTGCCGTGTTTGACTATCCAATGGGTGTGTGGGTGCTTCGTTTTGAGCCATCGTTTGGCGGTTTCGAGTACGATTTCGGGATTATCTTTTATAATGTCATTGAGGTTGTTTGCGACACTTTTCCGGACATAGAGCGCGTCATCTGCTTTGAGTTTTTCGAGAATAGGCAGTATTGGCGCAGGGTCTTTTTTGAACGCCTTCAATGCCATCCCCCAGGGTAATCTCGGACGACAACCTTCACTCGCCAAACGCCGTACATGCTCATTCGGATGGTCTGCCCAAGCCAGCATTTGGGTCATCATTTCAGGGTATTTTTCGATGAATGGGCGCACCGCAAATTCAGCCGTACTATACTGCGTAAAATGCTCCATCGCCCGTACCGAAGTCGCATAATCATCCAAGCCATACTGCTGTACAAAATCAGGAAAAACCATACCCAACAAACCGTCTTTTATAGTCGGAGCAACTTGATTTAAGACCTTAATTTGCGCCTTATAATCTCCCGGAATCGTCGCGTACATCACTTGCGTGACGTGGCGCATACGCTGCTTGAGTTCGCGCCCGTCCCAGTCGGCATCAAATACCCGACGTTCAAAATCCGCCGTATCAAACCCCGAACTCGCTGCCACAATTGACGCCGCCAAACTTTGTACAAAGTCCTGATTATAAAGCGCTTTCAGTGTGAATTTTTCCATGTTGTGATTGAGTTGATTGGTTGATTGAGTTGATTGAGTTATTGAGTTGATTGAGTTATTGGTTGATTAATTGAGTTTGAGGATACAACACACGAACTAATGAACCTAATCAACTAATAAACCAGTCAACTTAATCAACTCAATAAACCAATCAACTCATTCAACCAATCACAAACTACTGCTTACTATCAATATCTCTGGCAATGCCTTCCAACTCTTTTATGATGTCGTTCATTTCATCATCAATTTTTTCGCTTTCCTTTTTCGGGTCAGCCATTTTGCTGTTTTTGTTGAGGTCAATGAGTTTGTCGAGTTGGTCTTTTTTCTCTTCCAATTCTTTGACGCGTTCCGGCAGGTTGCCGCCAATTTCTTGTGCTTTATTGCTGATATTTTTGAAGGCTTTGTTGAGCTTGGTCATGGCATCGTCGTATTTTCCGGCATTATAATTTTCTTTTTCTGCTTTCAAAAAACCGCCGATTGCCCCTGTGAGTTCCTTAAATTCTTTGGTGACGGCTTTTCCTCTAGCTTTGTCTTCTTCTGTTCCGAAAAACATATTGTAGCCCATCAAGCCTACAACAACGAGTATTACGAGTGAAATTAATTTTCTTATCATGATGTAGTGATTTTTGATTCAGTGATTTTTGATTTTTGATTGGACAAGCAAATAAATCTGAAATCACGTTTTTTTTAAATTTTGATTGCAAATTAACTATAAATCAAATCATATACCACTTTTTGTGATGAAAATCGTAACACAGACATTCCTGTCTGTCTCACTTTAGCCACAGACAGGAATGTCTGTGTTACGTTTATTCTATCATCTGTACTACCATGCCGTTGTGCGCCCCAAGTATCGGTGCAGCCAATACTTTTGTACCATTGGCGATACCTTTTATAATGGCATTATTTCCATCAAATTTGACCAGTTCTATTTGTTTTAATGATAATTTATTATTTTCTATAATGTATAATTCTCTATTTTCGGTCAATAATTTACGAGGTATGCTGATGGCATTTTCGATTTTTTCGGTGGCTACAAATCCATTTAAAAACATTCCTTCATTAAGCTTGGAACTCGACACACGAATAAAGACTTTCTGTGTTTGTGTTGTTGCGTCAATGCTTTTTCCAACCCGCGCTACTTTGCCCAACCACTCCCCTGCCACTGCATCCGAAGTCAAGCGTACTTTATTGCCCGGTTTGAAAAAATTAACTTCTTCGAGCGGTACAGTAGCCGTCAATTCGTAAGTGTATGGATTGATAAATTCGCCCAATTTTTGCCCTACACGCACCAATGCGCCCGGATTGATAGTCGATTGTGTGACGACGCCATTAAAAGGCGCGAAAATGATGTATTTACTAAGGTTCTTTTCGCGACTTTTGATATTGAGATATTGATTTTCGAGATTGCGCGATGCGTAGAAAAATTGCTCACGTCCGCTTGTGGGTGAGGGAAGTTCTTTTATAGACTTTTTTACATCAAAATCATTTACATAATTTTTCCATTTTTGAACATCCGTCACGCCATAATTTCCTGTATTATAATCGTCATATTTGGTCAAATTTTCTTCTAAACTCTTGATAGTCAAATATTGGTCAGTGATTCCTCTTGCATCCACAAAAAACTGTTCGCGGTCGGTACGGGCTTTGGGTAAAGCGCGTATATTTCCATTCAAATCAAAAGCATCCACATAGCTTTTCCAAGTCAAATAATTATCAGGAAAGTCGCTTTCCAAATCATATAAAATTGATAGAATTACACCTTTTAGTCGGCTTTTTTGGGCTTGCAAATTAAGGCGTTGTTGGGTATCATTAATGTCATCGATAAAAGCGGTGACAGCAGCTTTGAGTTGGCTCTTTTGGGCTTCGAGATTGAAGCGGGCTTCTTCATCATCAATCATCATCATGATTTCGCCTTCATCGTAATACACACCTTCGCGGAAGTCCTTTTCCGTAGGTCGCAATGTACCCGATACATCCGCATAAATCTCGATTTTTCGCTTGGCAGTCAACATACCGTTGATGCCTACTTGCGATTGTATAGCATCATTTTCTGCGGTGATAGTCTGTGCATAATTGATGTCGGGCTGCACATTAGTTTGCTTTTTTTGTGGTGCTTTTCGACTACCAATTTTATTGCTGATAAAAACTCCTCCTATCAACAAAAGCAAACCTAAAATGATACTACCTTTACGAAATATTTTATTTGACATATAAAAAATAAATTTGTTCTGATGGTTGTTGAAAAAACTTGAATTTAAGAAGTATATATTGTGAACAGCGTAAATTTAACAAATCAACTGCATAGGTGTTTTCATTTTCATTCCTAATTTTCATTTTCATTGTTTTTTTGTAAAAAAAAATATTCGTACTTTTACCAATATAAAAAAAACAAAAAAAACCACATATGTCTTGGAACAAGCAACTTACGAAACTCAACAGCATTTTAGCTGAACTTTATCCCATCAAAGACCAATCTTACCGCATTGTTGACATGGCAGGCATTCCTGCGGCACATGTCGCTTTCAAAGATTCGGCGATGGACAATTGGTACTATATTCTCAAAGAAGCTGACAAACGCGGCAAAACAGAGGATTTGGTACAAGTTGTTTTGGAACAATTTCCTGACCGCGAAGATTTGAAAAATATCTTTGTGGCAGCTACTGAACGTAAACCACTTCAGCCTGTCGAAAATACGTATTTATATACCTTGAAGGCGATGCTCAAAAAAGGAGATACGGTAAAGGCGGTGGATGAATTTGAGAAAGTAGCAAAAGAAATTTCCGACGATTTGCACAATAGTGCCATCATGCAATCTGCCCGCCTCAATCGCGCGAGAAACGATAGACGCGATGGATTGATTAGTGTAGAAAATTATAATCTGACGGTCAATCAGGTGAATCATGCTATGCTGCAACTTATAGACAGCGTACCGGAAGAAGAACAACTTAATGCCAGCCGTAGTATCATCCGCAATACAGAAAACAACCTCGCCACACCGCCCATCGAAGACCTCGAAAAGATTATTGGCAGAGATGAATTGATGGATATTAATTGGTTGCAAAAAGCCATTCAAGCATCGCGTAGTGTGTGCAAAGTGAAGGTCTCCACGACCGGTTATATTGGTACGGGATTTATGTTGCGCGGTGGTTATTTATTGACCAATAATCACGTTATCGAAACGGCTGACCAAGCGGCAAATGCTAAGATTATTTTTAATTTCCAACGGGATATGAACGACCAAGTACAGCCCGTTACAGCATATACGCTTGATGCCTCATTTTTTGTCGCAAGTCCGCCGACAGCGTTTGATTATGTCCTTGTGAAAGTCAATGACCAAGATGGAAAACTCGCCGAATGGGGCTATCTCGAATTAGAAAAATTCATGGACGCACAAACGGATGAACGCGTCAATATCATCCAACATCCCGAAGGGAAAAGTATGAAAATCGCCCTGCCCGACAAGATTATCAGCAAGTGGAAACAATACCTATTTTACCTTGCCGATACTAAAGGCGGTTCGAGTGGTTCGCCTGTTTTTAATCAGGATTGGAAAGTCATCGCACTGCATCATGCAGGTAAAAATGAGCAGAGTTCGGGCGGTGGTTTGCAAATTAATGAGGCAGGAGATGTTCGCCCTTCTAATCGCGGAATTTTGATTAAAAATATTCTCGCAGACATCAAATCTAAGGGAGACTTTGCAGCTATCGTGGATGGGTTTTAAATGATTAGATGAATAAATGATTAGATGAATAAATATTTTGAATTTACTCATCTCATCATCTATTCATCTACTCATTCATCACGCTCACTCCGCAGTCGTCGGGTCAATTATCGTCTTGACCTCGCTGACCGAATTAGCCGGAAAACCGCCTTGACTAGCGTGTTCGCGTACCATATCTTCATTCGGTGCGATATAGACGCAGTAAATTTTGTCACCTGTCACATAGCTTTGCAGCCATTGGATTTGTGGACCCATTTTTCCTAATACTCCGCAAGAAGTTTGTGAAATTCCTTTGAGTTGTTCGGCACTCAAATCGCCTGCACCGGGGATTTCTCTTTCAATAACGTACTTTGGCATAGTGTGTAAGTTTTATGTTTTAAAAATATTAATAAAAATTAAATTTATAGTGAGCGTAACGCAGACATTCCTGTCTGTGCCACACGAAGAACAGACAGGAATGTCTGTGTTACGTTTTGCGTGGTGTTCTCAACATCATCAATCCAAATATCGGTCCTGCCACCAATGCTAAATACAAATAAATCGGCTGCCACATTCCACTCAAATAATTCAACAACTGAATACTCACAATCGTAATGGCAAAACCAATGCAAGTGACAATCGTGAGTGC
>CALHBW010000536.1 GCA_937930625.1 uncultured Saprospiraceae bacterium
TTATTTTTTTCAGTTCTGCTATCTCCTCTTTCTGTCGTGCAATGATTTTGTCACGTGCACGGACTTTATCCCGCAGTGCGCGACGGAGAATACTGTCAGGTTTAATTCGGTTTTTTAACCGCTGTGTCGTAACTTTGAGCCCAGCTCGTAAGGTGTTCGCTTTTTCTTTCACACCATAAAGGTACGCCTTGCGAGCATTTTTTCCCTCTTTTTTCGGTGACTTGTTTTGCTGACAGATTACACACCCTATGGTTAATGGTTAATGGTTAATGGTTAATGGTTAATGGTTAATGGTTAATGGTTAATGAAAAAAATTATAATTTATTTATTTTCAAACTTTTATATATAAAAAATAACAACATTTTATTCACGTACTACAAGTATTAATCATTAATCGTTAACCATTAATCATTAAAAAAACACATATTATTTTACTATTTAAACAAGACAAAAACAATGAGAAATTATTCAATCATTTTTTTGATGCTCATGTTATGCAGCAGCATAATGATGACCGCACAACCTTCGCAAAAACTAACGGGTTTGAGTATTTCAAGTTCTAATTCAAACTCTGACCCAAGCAAGCTCATCAATGAGCAAGCTGCACTCCCAAACAGCCCTTCTACACCTACGAGTACGCCGACTGATGGTTGGAGTTATTGGGCTTGGGATGACGCTGAATTAGATTTGAATGGCAATTATACAGTGACACACATTTACTTGTACGATGCCTATGGTTCGCCTGATTTTGGTGTTGATTATCTCGATGCTAATGATAATTGGCAGACGATTGATGATGTTACTTTGAGTTCATATTTGCAGTGGATTTCTGTACCGATGAATGGTAGTGTAAGCACCAGCAAATTACGTTTTAGAAAAATGGATAGTTCTACCAGCGTATTCGAAGTTGCTGTGTATGGTTATTCGGGGGGGAATTGTCCGCCTGCGGGTACACCTTGCGACGATGGCAATTCAAATACAGAAAACGACCAAGAAGACGGCAATTGCAATTGTATAGGTACGCCAATTGTTAGTGGCAGTTGCCTTGCAGATAAAAACGCCGGAGGAAATGCCGCCAATATCGCTGTCCTTGATGCGGCATACAACAATCCAAGTCCGCACACTTTCCAACAAATGATGGGGATCAATGATGCCGGTCAATTTCAGGGTATTGAGGATGCAGAAGTCAATCCGATTTCGTACCTCACGCCTCATATGCGTGCCTTTCATGCGATGGATTATGACTTCAATTTCAATCTGCAATTTGGTACGCCTTATGAATCGCTGGTCAAGCCAAAAGATACCGACGGCTATCCACCCAATATTGACGATGTTAGAAATTACACCAATTTCACAGGCTTACAAGGCATGACCGACATCAGTGCCGCTACCGAAATCCTGAATAAAGGCAGCTTGACATGGAAGGAAAAAATCTGGCAAGAATCCGATTGGTATAATCTCACGGGCGGCATGACGATTCCCGATGGCATTCGTCAGTCATTTCAAAATTATACGGAAGCTTTCATTGATGTACATGCACCAAGCTTTGGCAATCAATTGGTTAGCTCATACGAGGTGGGTAATGAATTGTGGGATTATCCGAACGCAGGAGACTATCATGCCATGCTCGAAGGCGCGTATAATGCCTTCGTAGATGAGTACGGCACCAATACCGCCAATTGGCGCATGAAACTTCTGCCGGGTTCGTTCAATGCAGCTTCGACGGTCAATACTTGTGGTACGGCATTACGGGATTTTTCCAATTGTGGTTCGCAGGCAGGAGACAATATTTACTATCAAATGGGTGATTATTTGGATGTGGATAATTGCGATATTTTGTCGAGTTTTTATGCGATTAATACCCATGCGTATCCATTCGGAGAAGGTACTTTGAGCTACGTACATCCCGAACAAGAAGACAACGAATTTTTGACCTTCAAAGCTGCGGTTGCTTTTCGCGATGCCAATCCTGTATTTAACGGAAAAGGGGTTTGGCTGACCGAAACGGGTTATGATTCGTATAATGCGCCCGGCTCATGCAATGGCAGTGCGCCTGCGGGTGTCGGCGAATTGAGTCAGGCAGCGATGAATTTACGCATCTTCCTGATGACCAGCCGCTATCATATCGAACGTGTTAATTTTTACATGGGTTTTGATAATAACAGAACGAGCAATATCTATCATGGATGCACGTACAGCAGCTCAGGTTTTTGGAAATTGGGTACACATCCGCAATACGGCTATGGTTCGGCGCGTCCTACGCATGGAGCTACACCCAAGCCTATCTTTTTTACATTTAGTGATTTTTTGGATAAATTTAATAATAAAGTATTCACCGAAGCAGTCGCAGAAAATGATAATGTGTACGCCTACATTCTCGCTAATCAAGATGGCAGCGACCCGTATTTGGTCTTTTGGAGTCCTACGGCAACCAATGAATCTAACGCACTCAATTCATTGAATATCAATCAGTTTATTAATTTACCTTCGGGATATAAAGTAGCAACGACAGCCGCGACGCCTTTCTCTACTACGGGCAATGCTACGACTCCGCCTTTCGCGCCTTCTGCTGCGTCTTCATTTACGGCGGTGAATGGTACAAGTACAGGTTCGACCACCATTACAAGGGTAAAACGTATGCCTTCATACATTCGATTGACCACGGGTGGTACGACCACTTGTGATGATGGTGTTCAAAATCAGGGAGAGACAGGTGTTGACTGCGGCGGACCTTGTCCGGCTTGTGAGACTTGTAATGACGGCATTCAAAATCAAGGCGAAACAGGAATCGATTGTGGTGGACCTTGTCCGGCTTGCCCCTCCGGTTGCAACACTCCGCAACAAATAACACTTCTTCCAAACGATGTCAGCCAATCTAGTAATCACATTTCCAATCCGAACGCAACTGCCGATAAAGCAGTGGACGGCAATACAACCGGTGCGTGGAATCAACTCAGCCAGACCAATTGGGGTCTGAGCGAATGGTGGCAAGCTGACTTAGGCGAAAATTATGACATCGACCAAGTAAATCTATGGAATATCACTACGGGCAATCAAGGGCACATGGTGAATATTCACGTCTTTGTTTCCGACAGTCCTTTTACTTCTAATGATTTTGCAACGACTCAAAACAGTCCGAATGTGGATGACTATTTAATATCGGGTCAGTTAGGTCGCCCAAGTACCATTAATATCAACAGCACCGGACGATATGTAAGGGTTCAAAAACAAGGGCAAGGTTTTATTACGCTTGATGAGGTACAGATTACGGGCTGTCCGGACACTGGTTGTCCGCCCCTAGGTACATCTTGCGATGATGGCGACGCAAGCACCGAAAATGACATAGAAGATGGAAACTGCAACTGTGCAGGTACACCGATTACGTCTGGCAATCCTTGTCAAGACATACAAATAAGTCCCGGAAATGGTAGTGTCACAATTTCTAATATTGCCCCGACGATGCAACTACAAATCATCGGACAGGGAACAGGTTGGCAAAACCAAGATATTTGTAATGGTGATTGTAACAGTAGCGAAACGGCATTCTTTCCACCGGGCAATTATACTATAAAAGCTATTAACCCAAATCCGGGTTGTTATGTTCAGTACGATAATGTTATAATTTTGAGTAACAAACTCTCACAACTCAACGACGAACAACGTCTCCTCATCTTCCCCAACCCAATAAAAAATAACCATCCAACACTCGTACTCGACAGCCCGGAAGACGAGCAACTTGACATTCAAATTTACAATATCAACAGCCAACTCGTACACAGCCAACAGGCAAGTACAGTAAGCGGTTTGAACGAAATTACTTTAGACCTTCAACATGCCCGACTTGCGTCCGGTGTTTATTTTGTCAAAGTCATTTCCGAAAAATACACCTACGGTGCTACACGATTTGTGAAACCGTAATTACTGCTAATGAAGCGTGGTTTTTTAAGGGTGGGCTACTTGTAGCCTGCCCTTTTTTATTTGCAATTGGAAACAATTCAATACTGCCTTCTTTAATTCCAATTTTCCTGATTCTATGAAATTAGGGGGCATGGGGGCTACCCATTTAAGTTTGCCTAAAGCGAATACTCGTCAGACGAATCCTTTTATTCAGTGCGAATATTTTATGAGACAAATCACGACATTTCACAAAAACCTTCGTCAGACGAGTGCGCCTGGCAACTTGAGTTCGGCAAAGTTAGACGGATAGCCGGCATGGGTAATAAATAATTGATAATCAACAAATTAAATACCTCAATAAAAATCCCAAACCAAAACGTCATTCTGAATTTATTTCAGAATCTCCCGAGCTACAAGCACAATATTAAGTATGAGCCGAAGTTTTGTATTTCACTCAAAGTCAAAAAGTTAGATCTTTTGTATAACATTGGTTTCCTATCGTTCGGGAGATGCTGAAATAAATTCAGCATGACGGTTAATTTTTAAAATACCCCCTAATTCCTTAGAATCAGCAAAATTTCACAGATTTCCTAATGTCCAAAGTCCGGTTTTTAAGTAAATATTATACATTTTTATTCTCCTTTCAAAATCAGCTAAATCACAGTAATAATCAATCAACTAATTTACTAAGCCCAATTTGAACCATGCTCTCCACTTTTACTTCCACTTATTTCATTTGTACTTCCACTTATTTCCACCAGAGTTTCCGAAGATAACATCTGTATTTTCTTTAATGCTTCCAAAAAAGTCGGCTCTTTGACAATTTGAGTGCTAAAATTATTT
>CALHBW010000537.1 GCA_937930625.1 uncultured Saprospiraceae bacterium
AAAATAGCACGGGCGGTAAAAAATTAATATTCTCGGGAAGTCTAACTTGGCTGACATTTTACAAATGGCAGACAAGTTATATTTGCATTTCAATTCAAATTATTTTAATTAAGTTTTATAAATAATTTATTTTGAACAAAATACAAAAAAAATATTATCGTTTACTATTTATAAAACCTCAGCCGACTCGCACTTATTCCTCCAATAAATATTAATTATTTATTATTTAAAATAATTCAATATGAAAAAAATAACACTCATCATTTTATCCATCGTCACATTGACTTGGATGGCTTGTGATAATGAAAATTGCTACCCCATTGCTTGTGAAATCCAACCGCCAACGGATGAAGTCTGTCTTGCATATTTTGAAAATTGGTTTTATAATACCACGACCAATGCTTGCGAACTTATCGGATATAGCGGCTGCGAATCTTATGGTTTTGAGACGCAAACCGAATGTGAAACCTGTATTTGTACCCCTGAGCCACCTTGTTATCCCGTCGAATGTGAAGTCCAACCGCCTACGGACGACCCTTGCGATGGCATTTTTCAAGAATGGTTTTATAATACGGAAACAGATACTTGCGAACTTATCGAATACAGCGGCTGCGGAGGTCACGGCTTCGAAACACAAACCGAATGTGAAACCTGTGTTTGCAATCCTGAACCACCAACGAGCGCATTGGACGGTGAATGGCATTTGGTGTCTATCGTTTGCTTGTGTCCACCTATTAATTTGAATATGGAGGAAAGTGTATGGACTTTCGATGTGGCTAAAAACGAATTGGTCGTCGTAAATAATGTACCAACAGAACCTAATATGTTGGATTCGGGAACGTATGAAATTGCTGTAGATGAGACCAATAATACAATTTCAGAGATTTTTGGTATTATATGTAATTACGAATTGCAGAATGAGAACGAAACCTTGAGTATTGCTTGTGATGTCGAAGTGGATGGTCCGTGGTACACTTTAGTTAGAGGGAACTAACAATTTATAATTAATTCGTTTTTAAAGTTTTATAAAAATAATGAAGAAAATTATACTGATTTTTACGCTACTCCTTACAATGACTTGGATAGCTTGCGATAATGAAGAAACCGACTGCTACGATGCTGAAATGGAACAAAACCATCCGGGTATATGCACACAAGATTGTCCGGGCGTGTGTGGATGTGATGGCGAGACTTATTGTAATGAATGTATTGCGAATAGTATGGGGATTAGTGTGGTGTCGGATAGTCCTTGTGGGAATTAAATTTCATCCCGACATTTATCACGGTCAAGTACCAAATTTCAATAGAACGTGAACACACGTTGAAATTGGAATTTGGTACTTGTATTTTGGGATTTACTCAAAACAAAACAGGCTTCCCCGCCTTATGTCGTCGCCACAATATCAGCCCTACAATCAGCCCGACCAACATAAATATAGAAGCAATTACCTCTGCCTGACTAAACTCCAGTCCAAAGCGTTGATACTGCGGATTCACTCGTATTTTTTCTATCCAAAAACGCTCGAAACCATTGAGAAACAGGTAAATAAAGAATAATACACCCGCTACTTTTATCCGTTTCCGCAATGACCAAAGAATCGCAAAAATGGTGAGTGTCATGATAATTTCGTACACCGAAGTCGGATAAACGCCCGGTTCGAGTTGGTGGCAATAGAGTCCTGCACAATCGGGTATTCGTACACCTTCATTGAGTACGTTATTCGGATAATGGTGCGTCCAAGTCCAGTCGGGTAGCCACGAAAGCCAGTTAGGGCGGTCTGCGAGATTACTCTCTATTCCCCAGTCCCCGTCGCCGGAAAGGTGACAACCCATACGCCCGATACCATAGCCCAGTGCCAACACAGGTGCAGCCGCATCCATAATGTGCAACATCTTGAAACCCATGCGACGAATGAAAAAAGGCATCGCTATAAAAGCCCCAATCAAACCACCATATACCGCCAGTCCGCTACCCGAAAACAACATCCCGACGGGGTCGGCAAGCAATGCTTTTGGTGTTTCGATGACCGTAAAAAGCTTCGCGCCAATCAAACCGGAAATCGCTGCGAGAATGACCAAGTTTCCGACTTGCTCGTATGGGCGCAATTGGAAGGTTTTCAACTGCGGAGGATCTAATATTTCGCGCTGTTTTTCCCAGTATCGCGCATAACCAAATATCGCCGCACCTATCAAACCACCTATCCAGTTGCCCTTCATAGATAATAAGACGCTTGCTGCATCGGCTATCATTTCCTGACCGTTCATAAAGGCATATACGCCCTTGAATCCCAATAAGAAACCCACAAGTGCATTACCTAATATTTCCCATATCGTAGCAGGTTTTCCTACCCAACGTTCGATTGGTTTCGCAGGGAGTAAGCCCTCCGCTTCCTTGCGCTTCATCTCCCCCACCAATATAAATCCGCCAACCACAAATACCAAAGCCAGAAAAAGCCCAAAGGTCTTAATCAACGAAAAAGCACCGCCCGTTTCCGTGCCAAATACTGCCGCTACAAAATATGAAAAATCAGGATACATAATTTTAGTAATTTTTGATTGGGTGATTTTTGATTTTTGATTTGTATTGTTTTCGCTGCGCGAAATTCATATTTCGCAAAAATAGCAAACGACCTTCACTATGAAGGTCGTTTTGTGAGAATTAATATTTTATTAGGAAATATTATAAAGTAATTTGAAGAATTTGAGTGCTTACATTTCCCTCATTATCAATTTCTTGCAAATCTACTTCGCCAATTTCATTGATTAAAAGCGGGTCATACCCCACAGTGATTTTAACGTAATTGTCTGTAAATCCGGTCATTTGTCCGGGTGTTTTGCTATTTTCAAAAAGTACCTTTCGGGTGCTATTCAAATGTTGGTTATAAAAATATCGTTTCTTTTTTTCGGATAAAATTCTCAACATTTCGTTGCGGCGTTTGCGCTCGTGCATGGGTACGGAATCAGGCATTTCGGCAGCTAATGTATTTTCTCTTTCCGAATAAGTAAATACATGCAAATACGATATATCTAACTCATTTACAAAGCGATACGTTTCCAAGAAATCTTCTTCAGTCTCGCCCGGAAAGCCCACAATCACATCCACACCAATACAGCAATGCGGCATCAGTTCTTTGATTTTCGCTACGCGACTTGCATACAAATCACGTTTATAACGACGGCGCATGGCTTTGAGTTGTTTATCATTTCCCGATTGAAGCGGTACATGAAAATGTGGTACAAAACGCTGCGAATTTGCCACAAATTCAATGACTTCATCGGTCAATAAATTCGGCTCAATCGAAGAAATCCGAAATCGCTCAATGCCCTCTACTCTATCCAATTCACGAATCAGGTCGATAAACATGGCTTCTTTCTTGGGCTTCACGCCTTCAATCACTTCTGTACCGTTGCCGAAATCACCCAAATTCACGCCTGTCAAAACGATTTCTTTTACGCCCATATCAGCGATTTTTCGGGTATTCGCCAATACATTTTCGACGGTATCGCTACGACTTTTACCACGCGCCAATGGAATGGTGCAAAACGAGCATTTATAATCACAACCATCCTGTACTTTCAAAAACGAGCGCGTCCTGTCCCCGAATGAAAAGGCATTGACAAAATCTCGTGCTTCCGTGACCTCGCCTGCGTGTACGAGTCCGTTGCCGGGAGCTTTGGAGAGGTCATCCACATAATCTAAAATGCGGAATTTTTCTGCCGCCCCCAAGACCAAATCCACGCCCGGAATTTCGGCGATTTCCTGTGGTTTGAGTTGCGCGTAACAGCCGACCACGACCACATTTGCATGAGGTGCTTGTCGCAATGCCTGTCGCACAACTTTACGGCATTTCCTATCCGCAAAATCCGTCACCGAACAGGTATTGATGACGTAAATATCTGCGCCTTCATTAAAGTTCACTACGCCATAGCCGCCCTCCTCGAATAAACGCCCGATAGCGGAAGTCTCCGAGTAGTTGAGCTTGCAGCCCAAGGTGTAAAATGCGACGGTCTTAGGTGTCATAATTGTAACGTTGTCAGCCTGATGGCGAGTGCAAAAATAGGGATTTTTTCGTGGTTTTGCTTAGGCAATTTGAAAGGCGGTTTTGACGTGATTCATCATGCGATTCATGGATGTATTTGCTTTATTTTCAGCAATTCCTACACGTAAGCACATATCCGCGAGTTGTTTTTGTTGATA
>CALHBW010000538.1 GCA_937930625.1 uncultured Saprospiraceae bacterium
GGCTACCCATTTAAGTTTGCCTAAAGCGAATACTCGTCAGACGAATCCTTTTATTCAGTGCGAATATTTTATGAGACAAATCACGACATTTCACAAAAACCTTCGTCAGACGAGTGCGCCCGGCAACTTGAGTTCAGCAAAATTAGACGGATAGCCTCCAAACATGCTCTAAATAACTGGACTCAACATTTTATCATACAATTCATAATTCTCCTCATCAAAACACACAAATATCACTTTCGCGATTGTTTTATTTTCAAATAAAAAATCTTTTACCGCTTCAATCGCCACTTCTGCTGCCAAATCTTTTGGAAAGCGATAAATACCCGTACTGATATTGGGAAATGCTATTGTTGCCACTTCATTTTCTGTCGCAATTTTGAGGCTATTCGTATAACAATCTGCCAATAATTGGCGATGTACCGCCTCCTTATCACCCGTCCAAACGGGTCCAACCGTGTGGATGACATATTTAGCAGGAAGATTACCGCCTGTTGTAATCACCGCTTGCCCCGTATCGCATCCACCCTGGCGCGCACGTATTGCCCGACATTCCTCCAAAATAGTCGGTCCACCCGCACGATGAATAGCACCATCTACACCACCACCGCCCAATAAGGAACTATTTGCAGCATTCACTACTGCATCCACTTCTATTTTCGTAATATCACCCTGTATTAATTCTATTTTCATAATTTTGATGTGTTGACGTGTTGATGAATTGACGAGTTGACGTGTTGTCGTGTTATCGAAATGAACATCAACTCATCAACTCGTAAAACTCAATTTCTGTATCTTTTTCAATAACCTGCGTTATGTAGTCGAAAACAATGCAACTTCAACCTCAAATGCAACCGCAACTTCAATTTTAAACACAATTTCAACTTTGTTGAAATCAATTTATTCTGGCGGTTGAAGTTGTAATTGAAGTTGCTCTTGTACTTGAATTTAACTAGAACGCTATGCTTTCAGGACTACTTAACCACAGCACCAACGCACCGCCTATGAGGGTAGCCCAAAACACAATTGACCGTGAATGGGAAGACATCCAAGCCGCACAAAAAGATGCCGCTGCCTTCCATCCCTTGTACGATAGGTATTACGAGCAGATATTTCGTTTCGTATATCGACGTACCAGCGATGAGGCACTTTCGGCAGACCTGTGCTCGCAGGTTTTCCTCAAAGCTATGCAAAAAATCCATACTTACACCTTCAAAGGTGTACCTTTTTCTGCATGGCTGTACCGCATTGCCAGCAATGAAGTCACCCAACATTACCGCAACTCACAGAAAAACAGAATAGTAAGCATCCAAGAAGCACGCCTCGAAGAAATGACAGAAGAAATCGACGATTTTGATTACGAAAAACAAAGAAACACCCTGCTCACAGCCCTCAACACACTTCCCCAAGACGACATGCAAATTATAGAATTGCGTTTTTTTGAACAACGCTCTTTCAAAGAAGTCGGGCAAATACTCGGCATCACCGAAAACAACGCCAAGACACGCACCTATCGCGTATTGGCAAAGATTAAACGAAATGTGCTGACGTGCTGACGTACTTATGTGCTGACGTATTTCTCTACCACATCAGCACATCTGTACATCAGCACATCAGCACATCAGCACTAACAGACATGAAAAATAACTACAATATAAAAATTAATAATAACGAACCAAGCAGCGAACAAATCGCCAAGCACAAGGATTTTGATGCACTGCTCAAAGCACATGCAGGGACTACGCCTCCTCCAAAGGCAGTTGCCGGCATGGGGAAAATCGTGAAAATGGGCATTGGGGCTTTGATTACGGGAGCAGCGGCTTTGGTAATGTTGTTCTTCGCGCCCGGACTCTTGAGGAATAATACGGGAGATGACATCGTAGAACGCAAGGTGAGTCCGCCGATACCACAGGCTCAAAAGGTCTTCGCTTCGTACAAAGTAAACGCCAATCAAGGCGGTGTATATGAGTACGGTAATGGTTCAAAAATCACTGTACCCGCGCGTGCATTTGTCTATGAAGATGGCAGTGAAGTGACAGGTGAAGTTGACCTCAAATACCGCGAATTTCACGATTTTGTGGATTTCTTTTTGTCGGGCATTCCGATGGAATATGATTCGGCAGGACAGGAATTTCAACTTGAATCGGCGGGTATGATGGAGATATATGCAGAGCAAAATGGGCGTCCTTTACGTATCAATTCGGATAAAGACATTGATGTACAATTAGCATCTGAAATTCAGGTGGATGGTAATGAATCTGCTTATAATTTGTACCAATTTGAAAATCAGCCTCCTCAAAATGAAGCCAAAGCGGTAGCTGCCAATTGGAGTTATAAAGGCAAAAGTAAATTGGATATTCTGCCTGAAGAAGAAACACAGGAAAACACAGAGTCAGAAGAATTGGCACAAATAAAAAAGTTAGAAAGAAATATCAATCGCGAAGAAAAGCAGCTATTGCAAGCCGCAGAACAAGAAATAGCTTCTGTAACACCTGAAATCCCGAAACCCAAAGCACCCAAAAAACCAAATCCCAACGGCTATATATTTGATTTTGATGTAAATAAAGAACGTTTTCCCGAACTCGCCGCTTATGAAAATGTATTGTGGCAAGTGATAGAAGGACAGCCTTTTGATGAAAATTATTATAATATCAATTGGGAAGATGTACAAATTCGCAAAGCTAATGATGATGTATATTCGGTGGCACTCGTGAAAGGCGAACAACGCGTCAATCTCAATGTAACGCCCGTACTTTCCGGTAAAGATTATCGCAAAGCGCAAGCTGAATTTGACCAAAAAATGGCGGTCTATACGCAAGGTTACGCCCAACGCCAAGCAGAAGTTGCCGAAAAGCAAGCCGCCGTCCGCCGTAAAATGGCTGCCAAACGCGCCGAACTCGAAGCTCAAAAAGCAGACGCCGAAGCCCGTATCGCCGACCTCAAAAGGCAAGGCAGACGCGGCGAAGCTACCAGTATGTTGGTGACACGCAAGGTGATGAATAATTTTGAAATCCGCGACTTCGGAATTTGGAATATTGACCGTCCTTTGCCGCCTTATGAGCAGATTTTGGTGGGCAATTTTTGTGACGAAAGCGAAAAAACCTATAAAGGCAATCCCGTTTACATCGTCAATAAAACCAATAACACAGTGGGTAGATTTCACGCCACCAGCCGCAATCAATTTCGCATCAACACCAAAGCCGAAAACCTGATGTGGCTCGTTACCGACGATGGCAAACTCGCCATATTCTCCCCCGAACAATTCAATAATTTAATCCCTCAAAAACAACATACATTTGCTATGGCAACTATGCCCCAAACAGTTGATAATGAAGAAGATGTAAGACGCATCTTGAAGTTATAATTGACAGTTTATTACCTTTTAACTAATGCCTCTCATCGGTTTCGGTGAGGGGCTTTTTTTGTTTTATAAAACACGGATTTAGCGGATTGGACGGATTTACACAGATACATTATTGGCTCATGTAGGGAATCAGGTGGAATACAGGTTGGTTTTTATTTTAAATTGGGATAAAATAATGATAATCAATCCTATAAGGTTTTCGAAAACCTTATAGGATTTGGGCTTGCTTCACATTCCACCTGATTTCCTACATGAGCCACATTATTTTTATTTAAATTCAACCCGCGAAAATTCCGTCCACCGTCCACCGTTAATTAAGGTCGCCCAACATATCTGCGAGTGTATCGCGGAAAGAAAGTCTGGATTCGACCACTTCTTTAGTAACTACATCAAACTCTGCCAAGCCGTGCAAGGCAAGTTCCATATAAAGATAGCGGTCTGCTTTGGGTGCTTTGACGCTATCGACGAGTCTGCCGAGTCCGGCTATACTATCGAGTTGTTTTTTATAAGCTGCATCATCGCCATCGTTGAAAAGATTAACCACATTGCCATCCGAAAACCACATTCGAATCGGACTGTACAAGTCGCGTCCGCCATTGCCGCCCGAACGGTCAGGATGCGGAAAAATCGTCAAAAATTGTTTCTTCACTGCCTCGCCCAAAAGATGCAAAGCGATACTGTACGGACCTTCCTGCTCGCCTTCATAGACCAACTCTACTTTGCCCGTAATCGCCGGAATGACGCCCCAAAAATCCGTCACCCGAACAGCAGTTGATTTTTCTCCGTTAATCAACATCCTGCGCTCGGCAGTGCTAAGGAGATTTTCGTAACCTGCAATTGCCAAACGCGCCGATACACCACTTTTTTCATCAATAAATTCACTTTCGCGTGCCTCAAAGGAAATTTGCTCCAAGAGGTCTTTCAACACATCAGCGACTTGGATGTTCTTTTGCTGACTTGCGCTCAATCTTGCCTCTTGCTGCGTGATGCTACGCGCCAACTCAATCGTCTTTGGATAATGCGTCAAAATCTGACTTTCAACGCGGTCTTTCAATGGCGTGATGATACTACCGCGATTGGTATAATCTTCGGGATTCGCCGTGAAAAGAAACTGAATATCAAGCGGTAAGCGCAATTTGAAGCCACGAATTTGTATATCGCCTTCTTGCAAAATATTGAATAATGACACCTGAATCCGCGCCTGCAAATCCGGTAATTCATTTATCACAAAAATACAACGATGCGCTCGCGGTATCAGTCCAAAATGTATCACGCGCTCGTCCGAATAAGGCAGTTTCAAAGTCGCTGCTTTAATCGGATCCACATCACCCACCAAATCCGCTACACTCACATCGGGCGTTGCCAATTTTTCGACATATCGCTCATCGCGGTGCATCCATTCTATGGGCGTATCATCACCTTTTTCGGCAATCAAATCCTGTGCATACCGCGAAAGCGGTTGCATCGGGTCATCATTCAATTCTGACCCCACTATGACAGGAATATATTCATCCAACAAATGCGTCAACAAACGCGCAATCCGCGTTTTTGCCTGTCCACGCAAACCCAATAATAGCACATTATGGCGTGACAAAATCGCTCGTTCAATATCCGGCAAAACGGTATCGTCAAAGCCCAAAATCCCCTCAAATACCAATTCTTTATTTTGTAATTTGGCGATGAGATTTTTTCGGAGTTCTTCTTTTATAGATTGAGGTTTGTAGCCTGATGCTTTCAATTCCCCAAGTGTCTTTATCTTCTGCATAATAAGTTTAAGTCTAAGTTTAAGTCTAAGTTTAAAGGGAACTAAGACCTGTTTACTTATGCTAATTTGTTTATTGATTTCTTCCTTAAAATTACATGGAAATAGTACAACGTTTGAGTAAAAGAATTGTTTGTTTCAAATCTTATTTGCTGTGAATTTGTAGAGAAATTTATATATTTAATAAATAAGTAAAATGATAAAAATAATCAGAACAGATGCTACTCACCCCGATTTTATCCAACTCGTCCGCTTACTCGATGCCTATCTCGTAGAAGTCGATGGAGATGATAATGCTTATTACGCGCAATTCAACGGCATTGATGCCATCAAATATGCGGTGGTCGCTTATGATAATGAAGTGCCTGTCGGCTGCGGTGCCATCAAAAATTTCAATACCGAAGCGATGGAAATCAAACGCATGTACACCTCACCCGCACACCGGGGCAAGGGCATCGCTACTCACATTCTCACCGAATTAGAAAAATGGGCAAGCGAACTTTCTTATCAAAAATGTATCTTGGAAACCGGAAAACGCCAATATGAAGCCGTTCGTCTTTATGAGAAAAATGGCTATCAACGTATTCCGAATTATGGGCAATATGCTATTATGGAAAATAGTGTTTGTTTTGAAAAGCAGTTGATAGTTCATGGTTCATAGAAAAACCGTCTTTCAAAATGATTTTGAAAGACGGTCTGAAATATTTTAACTCGCTACTCGACACTTGTTACTTTATGTACTCCGCTTTAATCTCCGCATAATCGGGAATTTTGCGTCCGTGCCATTTCTCTATTACTGTACCATCTTTGAGCAGCAATACACCCGGATTGGAGCGAATAATTGTTTTCAATAAAATATCATCTGCTGTGTAAAACGGATAACCTGCTTGCAATTCGTGGCGGAATTTATCGACATCGGCAGGGTCAGCGATTTGTGTAATGGCAAAGGTGCGAACACCGTCTTTTTCGGCAGCGTTTGCGACTTCGTTGACTTCTTTAAAGTAATCGCGACTTGCCTTTTCCATACTGTAAGAGATGACCATAAATTGATAACCCGGTGCAGCCACGACTTCATCTGACACATCCATTCCTTCTTCATTGCTGAATTGAAAATCTTTCAGTTTTGAATCGCTTCCCTTCTTGATGACTACTTCGCGGGTCAATGCTTTGTCTTGTTTCCATGGACCTGTTTTGTCCCACAAATGTGGGTAGTCAGCAATTTCAGAAGCTTTGATTTCTGATACTTCACCCGTTTCCGAATTTTTATATGAATAATAACGTTCAATCTCATCTTGGTCAGCAACTGCAATCGCTTCTGCTTCCGGTAAATTTATCCCTTTGGCAAATGGACGAAAATCTGCCATCGGCAAATTCCATTTACTATTACTCAAACAGAAAACTGTTGTTGCGGCAATTGTACCATAAAACAGTATATTTCTAACCATCGAACTATCAGGGATTTGTGTTAGTTTTTTCCAACCCATCACAAATAAAATACCTGTTGGCAGCAGAATCAAATCTTTGAAAAATGAAGTCTTGGGTTTGAGTTTGAGGAAATCACCGAAGCAACCGCAGTCGGTTACTTTCATATTGGTTTCTATGTAAGATCCCCATTTACCAAATTGAAAAAAGGTAGCATCCGGCGGCACGTAGCCTGTCAGGAAGGTGAAGCCCGTCAGGAAGGTAAAAAATATCAAAATGACGAGGTATGTCCACGATGTAAATTTGCGCTTCAAGCCAAATATCAAGGCTATTCCCAGCAGCAATTCCAAGACCAGCATTATCATGGAAAATGCAAATACAAATTTGGCTAAAAACGGAAATATCACGCCCAATATCGGTCCGAAAGCACTTTCAAACTCAGCAAAATACTGCTCCATTTTGTACGCTGTACCATAGGGGTCAACAGCTTTTACAATGCCCGAAAAAATGAAAAACGCGCCCGCAAATTGTTGCAAAAACAACATCAACCAACTCCCTTCCCGCTTCTTCAAAATCACGCCAAACAACACTGTCAACGCCAATCCTGCAATGGCACAAATCAAAAATATTTTTTGTATAGTCATATCAATTCAGTCGATAGTTGATAGTCCATAGTCGATAAGTTTTTACCGATTATTGATTATCAATAGAAATTATTTATCAAAATCAAGTTGCAAAAATACACAAATCACTTGTCATTTCCCACAACAGTCGCAAAGATAAATAAGACTATTCAAACAATCAACTAAAATTTTAGTTAAAGTTTTCGTAATACGCTATGACTTGCCTTGCATTTTGAAAATGCAAGGCAAGTTCCTATCTTCCGGTAGCGCGAGTTGGCTGACATTTTGCAAATAGCAGGCAACAACATTTTTTTATTTTATTTGAAAACTACGGATAAAAAACATCCTACTCTAAACCAGAACGTCATTCTGAATTTATTTCAGAATCTCCCGAACGACAAGCACAATATTGAATGTGAGCTAAAATTTTATATTTTACTCAAAAACAATAAGTTACCTCTTTAGTGCAGTATGGTTTTTCTATCGTTCGGGAGATACTGAAATAAATTGAGTGTATCACAAATCGGTGGTAACGAAAAGGTGCATAGCACTGACCCCATTTGTAACGGTGTGGATTAAGCCTCTACCTTCAAAGGCGCGTAGCGTCGGCACCATCGCGTAAGAGTGCCGACG
>CALHBW010000539.1 GCA_937930625.1 uncultured Saprospiraceae bacterium
AAATATTGCGGCAAGTCCATACCAGCCATATTAAATAAGTCGTTCATTGGCGGGACGGATTTGTATAAACCGGAAATGAATTTGGAGGTCGAATTGCCCTCGCCTTCCTGCTGATTACCGCCTTCCCAAACGGTGACTTTATCAATTTTAATATTCTTAATTGCCTCTACTTGCGTCTTGACGAGTTCGGGCAATTTATCGGCGACCATGAGCAAGACGGCATCTCTGGAGTTGTCGCCGGCAGAGTGGACGAGCTTCTCAAAACCTTCTGCTTGCTTGCTGAGGAGTTCGTACATACCGCGCGCTTCGGCTTCTTTTTTGGCATAAATCGCGTCGGCTTCACCTCGTGCGATGCGTCGGCGTTGTTCGGCTTCGGCTTCGGCTTCGATTTCGAGTTTGCGCTTGGCGATTTCGGCGTTGACGATGGCATCTGCCTCTTGGCGCGCCATCTCGCGTGCAGCACGGGCTTTTTCGGCTTCTTCCTCTGCGCGATAGGCTTCTTCAAGGGCTTTCGCCGCTTGTATTTTCTCGGCAGCGATAGCCAAACGCTCGGCTTCGGCTTCTTGCTGACGGCGCAGTGCATTGGATTTGGCGATGGCAATTTGAGCGGTGTTTTCCCCTTCTACGGCATCGGCATTGGCATTGGCTTCACCGACTTTGGCTAAGGAATCTGCTTCCGAAACCTTGATACGCTGGTCGCGCTGTGCATTGGCTTCACCGATGCTACCATCGCGATTTTTCTGGGCTACGATGGTTTTGGCTTCGTTAATCGCCTGTGCAGCAGCCTCTTGTCCGAGTGCTTTGATGTAGCCTGATTCGTCTTTGATGTCGGTGACGTTGACGTTGATGAGCTTCAAACCGATTTTGCGTAGCTCCAAACCTACATTCGACGATACGTTGGTGTAGAATTTGTCGCGGTCGGCATTGATTTCCTCAATGTCCATCATCGCAATAACGAGACGCATCTGACCCACGATAATATCGTGTGCCAAATCGCGGATGCTATCCATTTCGAGTCCCAAAAGACGGTCTGCGGCATTGGTCATCACGCCTTCTTCGTCAGACACACCAACGGTAAAACGCGAAGGCACATCGACACGGATATTCTGGCGACTCAATGCGCCTTGCAAATCGACATCAATCGAAATCGGCGTGAGTTCCAAAAAGGCATAATCCTGAATGACGGGCCACACGAAAGCGGCACCACCGTGAATACATTTGGCAGAACGCCCACCGCCTGTACGTCCATACACAACGAGGATTCTGTCCGATGGGCAACGCTTATATCGCGATGCCGCAAATAATAACATAAGAAAGGCGAGTAATATCAGTCCGCCTATAAGTCCAACCATTCCTGTAAGCATAATCGTTTAATTTTAAATGAGTTAATTGTGGTGTATTTAAAATATGTGTATTGTCAATAGAGAAATTCTAAATGTAAATATAGTTATTTTTTGGTTTTTAATTAGCTTTCATTCGTCTTCATGTTAGTTTACGTTTATTCGTATTTCACAATTTTTTCATAATAAACATTATCATCCGAATGAATCCCCAAAAAATACACGCCTGATGGAAGTTCAGCTAGTTCTAAATTGCGTTCATTTTCAAATGTCTTTATCGCTTGTCCGTTTTGATTAAAAATGGTGATTTGATAATTCGTTATTTCAGTATCAATGAAGATGTTTTCTTTGAATGGATTGGGATAGATTTTTGTGCTGGATTCGGAGGTTTTTTGCACATCAGTTACAAATGTACAAGGCGCACAATTTCCGTCAGAATAACAGACCAAATTTGACCCGCTTTCAAAGTAGTCATAACTTGGTATTAATCCCGCATTGCTGCCAATGCCTTCGATAAAATAGATTTCGATTCCTTCAAAATAATAATTCGTTAGGAATCTCTTTCTGATTTTACCACACATTTCTACGCTGTCGATGTCTGCAATCGTTGTTATCGGCGGTCCCCAATTAGTGTAAATTCCCCACCAGTGGTCAATAGTATCGCCAATTTCTACATTGAAATCATACACCAAATAAAGACTGTCTGATAGGTCGTCACTGTAATCATAATATATCCGTTTGTCTTGCTCACAGATTATCCCCAAATCCTGACTAAACGGCTCGAATATTTCATCTTCAAAACAATTGACCGGGTCGTAATAATACTCAGTGGGACCACAATCCAGTCCTATTCTGAGTAATTTATAACACAATAAGGAGTCATTTATCAATGTATCTCCTATGGCATACTCGTTGTATTGTTGACGAGAGATATCGTCGGGTCCGCCGGCTTGGTAAAAATCGGCTTCCCACAAACCATTTTCAAAATCAAATGGGCAGTAATCTTGTGCGAAGGTGATATTTGGGAGAATAAGAAAACAAGAAAAGAGTAAAGTTAAAGTAGATTTTTTCATAGTGCTATTTTTTAATGTATAAAAAATTTACTCAAACACCCGCCCATCCAAAAACCGCGACACCACCACCAATACAATCCCCGCAAATGCCATCATCCAACCACCGTCTTGCGCCATAATATGCGCCGTAAATGCGAGTACCACATCAAAGAAAATTCCTGCATAAGCCCATTCTTTCAAGAAGGCAGACTTCCGACTAAGGATAGCCACAACCGCCAATATCTTAGCCGTCGCAAGCGGATAAACAAGATAGGTCGGATAATTTAATTGCTTAAAAAATCCGGCAACCATGTCCGGTTTTGTGAGGTACATACTTGCTGAAAAGAGCATCAGCCCACAGAGTAAACCTGTGCTTATCCAGTAAATGAGTTTGTTGGTCTTCATCGTGTGTGTCTATTTTTTTCAATTATAAATCACTTTTAGAAGGATTCTGACAATTTTTTTCGATTATAACGCGTTTTTTGGCGATTTTTTTGATTATAAAAATAATTTTAAAATACACCCAAATAATACAAGCATCAATATACACATACTAAAAGCAAAGAAAATGAACGATGTAATCATTACAGACATGGCAAACAAAACCCCTTCCTTGCGATTCATTTCCAAGTGAAAATTATCATTCCGAGCGATATGAGTATCATTGACAGCATGATTGGTCAGACGCTCTAAACAGGTTTCAAAGGATGTATGTGTAATTTCCATAGGATTATAATTTTACGATAAAAACGAATCACGTATAAGTATCGCTTTTAGTTTTTAATTATTGAACTTGACACTTGAACTTGTACTTGAACTTTCACTTCCTTTTTCGCCTCATTTCCTTCGGCATCACGCCCGTCCCTTGACAAAGGTCGCAGTCGTTACGTTCTCCGCGTGTCGATTCCCAATAGCCTTTACCATCACAAGATTCGCAATAATCCGGCTTCACTCGATTGGAAAGCCAACGCGCCGTCAGATATACCAAGCCCATAATTACAAGGGCTGCAAGAATATTATTACTCATAACGATTAGTCCGTAGTTGATAGTCGATAGCAGGAGATAGTTTCACATCGTGGTACTTGGAATTTGTTTTTTAGGCACTTAGTAATTTTTTGAAACCAACATGTTGTCGATAATTTTGCGATGTTGGTTTATCCCTCCGAAGGAGGCTTCAATTGATGAAATCAAAGTGCAAATTTTTAATTTTCATTTTCATTTTCATTTTAATTGATTTAGAATTTTATTCCAAATACTTGAGATTATCCACAGGTTCTACGAGTAGCATGCCATTCTCCAACACATCAATCACTTGTATAGGCGCGCCTGTCGGAATGGATTCACCTGTGGTGATAGCGTCCAATTCGCGGAGTGAGCCTTGTACCTTCATTTGCACCTTACCGACGCCCGCCTTATCGCCGGGAATCACAAGATAAACTTCGCCCGTGTTGCCGAGGGCATTATTGAGATTGAGGGTGCCGCTACTTTGCAATTTGATGAACAGGTAGAAAATATACGCCACTACGAGCATCGCCGCAAAACCTGCTGACGAAGCCAACAGTATCGCCATAACCGCCCCGACACCGCCGCTCAAAGCCACTACGCCCGTCCAGCCAAAAAAGGTAAAAAATGCGATAATACTTCGCACAGAAAGTAGGGTAAAATCGGCATCCAAGCCATCTACACCGTCTGCATCACCTATATCAGCTTCAGCGTCTGCGTCAAAGTCAATGCCGATAATACTCAGCACAAATTGGATGACAAACAGCACACTAAACACAATAGATATGCCCCAGAAAATTTGTTGGATATTGGTCAATTCGCCCCACCAACTCAGTAATGTAATCGTCATGATCATGGTCAAATGTATTTTCGGTTAGGAATATAGGGCTATTCCGTATAATTAATTTACGCAAAATACATGTTTTTACATATAAGTTTCGACAAATCCATCAAAAATATCGGTGAACGGACAACGGGTTGCGGGTTACGGGTTACGAGTTGCCAATTTTACGCATAAAAAAGCCCGATTTTTCTTTAGAAAAATCAGGCAAATATCTATCGTAAATTACGTCAGCACTTCCGTACATCAGCACATCAGTACGTCATCAATTCAAATCTCCAATCTTCTCTTCGGTAGATTCGATGACACGTTTCTGTGCTTCGATTTCGAGTGCTTTATTATCTTGGTCGGTGAGGTTTTGTTCGATTTCGCGTTCGCGTTGGGCGATAAGTTCTTTGGCTTTTTTGATGTCATTTTCGTAGCCTTCTTTGTCTTTGCCGAGTTTTTTCAAATCACTTTCGTATTTTTTCAACTCCTTTTTCTCATCTTTCAATTGGTCTTCCAACTGCTTGCGTGCTACGACCAAAGCGAAAGCATATAATTGTTTTTCGATGGCTTTGTACTCATCAGCATCCTCATCCGAATTGAGAAATTCGCCACCCAAATCCACCCAAACCGTCAGCAATGTACCCGCACCGGCTACCTCCGTAGTCGCATAGATATTAAAGGCATTATAATTCATATCTGCGATACGTACACCCTCTGTATAGACTTCGCCTGTTTTGCGGTCATATTTCGATTTACCTTTCATGTCTTTTTTGGTAAATTTTTCCCACAAATTCTGGACATCTTTTTCATTTGCCTTTGGCAATTCGATAGAGAGTGAATTATTGTTGCCCTGACTCATGCTTTTTACTTCTTCCTGTATAAATTGAGCAAAAGCTGATGATGCACCAAAGGCAATCATTAAGGCGAATGTGAATAACTTTTTCATAATAATTAATTTAAGACAAGAGAGTAGAGACGAGAGATATTAGAATGGTTTTTGAAAAGGCTCACTTCTCTACTTCTCTGAAAATTTATTTTTTTGAATATAAAAAACGGTTCTTTGACAATTTTTGCAAAAAAAAAAATAACGGAATGTTAGCTTTCTTGCTTTTCCACCCCCCAGCCCCCTCCAAAGGGGGAGAGTCGGTTGATTTTCAAAGTTTTATCTCCCCCTTTGGAGGGG
>CALHBW010000540.1 GCA_937930625.1 uncultured Saprospiraceae bacterium
CAGGTCTTATCGAATGTAAAAAAGGAAAGTGTGCATATTATTGAGGATTTTAAACGTGTACCGTTTACACCTTCGATTTATGGGGCGGATAGTAATATGATTTTGTGGGATATTTTTGGCGTAAAAAAGCGTCCGAAACATCTTCAGGAAAGACTGCGTGAGTACTACCGTGCTTTAGAGAAAAAGAGCAAAGATGAAGTATTAGAAATACTCGAGAAAATAGAAGAAGATTACGGTGCAGACCGTATTGACATCAAAAAAGCACGTATGGATTTTCAATTTGAATACGACGAATATTTTCCCAAAGCATGAAATATATCCAAAAAGAAAAAGAACCGAATTGCCTGACAGCATACAAGAAACAGTCCGATGCTTCTTTCAAAGGACTTGACTCGGATTGTAAGAAGGAAATCAGGCAGTCGTTGTTGGAAGAACAGGGCTATATTTGTGCTTATTGTATGCAAGCAATTTCAGAAGATTGGAATAAAAAACTGAATAAATACAAAGTAGAAATTGAGCATTTTAAATCCCAACACAGACACCCAAAGCTTGTATTGGATTACAAAAATATGCTTGCTGTCTGCAACGGAAATGCGGATAAATCTTCATACGGGCTAATATGCGACAAGGCTAAATCCGGCTTTGATAAAACCCACGATTTATTTGTCAATCCTTTGGACAGAAATAGGGAGCAACAAATTTACTATACACTTGATGGTGAAATCGTATCTAATAACAAACTCATTAACAAGGATTTGAATGACATTTTAAATCTGAATGAAGAAAACATCTGCGAAGAACGCGCCAAATTATACCAAATTATAAAAAGCGAAATCAGACAAATAAAAAGAGCATATTGGGACAAACCTCAAATCAAAAAATCCAAACTCCAACAACTCAAAACCCAATGGGAAAAACGCTACAACAATAAATTCCGCCCCCTCTGCCGCATCCCCCTCTATCTCATCGAAAAAGAATTAACCAAACCATGATACCATTCCAACCCGAAATATTAGGCATACCCATCAATATTCACTTGATATTGGAATATGCAGCCTTCATTATCGGCTTTCGATACTACGTAGTATTGAGGCGAGGTAGTGAAGATGTGATTTCCGGTGGCAATCGTTTGTCTATCATTTTGGGGGCGGCGATTGGCGCATTATTGGGGTCGCGTATCGTGGGTTTTCTCGAAAATCCGGTATTTGATATGAGCGAAACGTCCATATTTTTCTTGATGAATGTAAAAACAATAATGGGTGGTTTGTTTGGCGGATTATTGGGCGTAGAGTTGGCGAAAAAAATCATCGGCGAAACGGAATCCTCCGGCGATTTATTTACGCTGCCTCTGATTGTCGGCATTTTTATCGGGCGAATTGGTTGCTTTTTGATGGGTGTGAATGAATTTACCTACGGAAAAGCAACGACTTTCTTCACAGGCATGGACTTGGGCGATGGCATCCTGCGTCATCCGCTTGCCTTGTACGAATTGTGCTTTCTTGCCCTTTTGTTTTTCATTTTCAGACATTTATACCTTAAAAAAACGTTAAAGAAAGGTTTACTGTTCCAATATTTTATGATTTTTTATTTTGGTTTTCGTTTCTTTATAGAGTTTTTGAAACCCAATGTATTTTTTGTGTTTGGATTGAGTTCGATTCAGTACTTGTGTATCATATGTTGGATTTATTATTATAAAACTGTGTTTAAAATTCCAAATTCCAAAAAACAAATTCCAAATAATGTAATGCGTACCAAATAAAAAGATAAGATGCCTGTATATGATTTAGAAGAACGAACACTTGAGTTTGCTATTGCTGTTAGAAAGTTTGTTAAGTCTTTACCAAGGAACATAACAAATTATGAAGATGGCAAACAGGTCATTCGTTCATCGGGTTCTATTGGTGCAAACTATATTGAGGCGAATGAAAACCTCGGTCTAAAAGATTTTAAAATGCGATTGAGAATAGCTCGAAAGGAAGCTAAAGAAACATCGTATTGGCTTAAGATTATCAAAGCTACTAATGATAATTCATTTGCAGAAAAGGTAGATAACTTGATTTTAGAAAGTGAAGCACTTAAAAAAATACTATCAACAATACTTAATAAAAGTTCAAATTCCAAATAACAAAGACTTGGAATTTGGAATTTGTTTTTTGAGATTTTAAAAAAATTATGCCGGAAAGAAAATATACTTATTACGATTTCACCTTGAGTATTTGCCCTGAATGTCTCAAACGTGTCGATGCCAAAATTGTGTTTGAGGATGAGCGTGTTTATATGCTCAAAAGATGTCATGAGCATGGTTTGTCTAAAGTGTTAATCGCTGATGATGTGGAATATTATAAAAATATTCGCAACTATAATAAGCCCTCTGAAATGCCTTATAAATTCAACACCAAGACGCATTACGGCTGTCCATACGACTGTGGTTTGTGTGCTGACCACGAGCAACATTCCTGCCTCACCGTCATCGAAATCACTGACCGTTGCAATCTCAAATGCCCGACCTGCTATGCCAATTCCGCGCCCGGATATGGCAGACATCGCACCTTGGAAGAGGTCAAACAAATGCTCGATACAATTGTAGAAAATGAGCGCGAACCGGACGTGATACAAATTAGCGGCGGCGAACCAACCGTACATCCGCAACTATTTGAGATATTGGATTATGCAAAAACATTACCCATAAAACACCTCATGCTCAATACGAATGGAGTACGTATTGCAAAGGATTTTAAATTCACAGAACGACT
>CALHBW010000541.1 GCA_937930625.1 uncultured Saprospiraceae bacterium
ACATAAAATTACTGAAATATCGGTAAAGATGCAAATGCACTCATGTGCCTTCTATTGAATTTCCGAAACAAGCTGTTTCATATTTGTATTGTCTTTATATGTTTCATAAAATTGACGCATATACCGAAGGTTTCTCTCGGAAAATCCTGTCTTTCCCGGAAATTCTTTTTGCAGGTCTCTGGACAGTTGCTCAACGACACCTTTTCCCCACTCGCTGTTCTCCAAACTCTGCACTATCAGCTTGCCAATATCCCAATACACGATAATCAAACTGCGCGTCAATTGCTGTATCGCACGACTGCGTTCTGCCTGAATCGCTGTTTTGATGCTTGCTAATAATGTCGGGTATATATTGGGTAAGTGTTTCATATGAAAAGACGTTTTGGTAAGTCCAACATACGACTAAGGTACGCAATGAGGGGGAGTTTTGCAAGTATAAAATCGGCGTTGTTTATACAACTCCACATGCAACATATCTATCAAAGCAATGTATTCGCAAGGTAGGGAATTTTTGGAATTTTTACATATTTTTTTAACGAAAGTTTAAATAGGAGATATTCATGCAAAAGCGCACTCACATTTGAAAACGCCACCAAGCCGCGCAACTTGTTAGTGCAACCCCAAAGGGTTTTCTTCATTGGTTTTTGTTTTCAGTGAAGACTAACTTGTATAAATATTTACTCGCTACTAAACGATTGCTGAATGACTCTTATAAAGTTATTTTTTTGCTAACTGGACTTTGGGCATTGGGGAATTCGGAAACTGGGGAATTAGGTAAAGCCCTCATTATCAATAATTTGCAATAGTTTGTGTTTTATTATAAATTATTTTTATTACAATTTTTATTTTACTGATTAATAAATAATTATGCCTTCGTTAGCCTAATTTCCTAATTCCCCAGTTACCTAATGTCCAAAGTCGAGTAGTACAAAACATAAAACCTTAATTAAATTTACACTTTAGTGCATGTTTCGATTGCTTCTTTGTATTTATATTTGAGTATTAAAAAATAAAATTATGGCAAAGACATTCGCATCTCAAGGAGATTTAGGAGATTGACGCAAACAAAAAAAACTGAAATTATCCAAGTCTATCTCGTAGGTCTTGAAGCCATGATAGCTGCTTTTGGGGTGGATAATGTCCATTCTTTGTTTCTCTGTCTTCTTAAGAAAGCCTTATTAATTTGTTAATTTTTCACATAAACTACATAAGTTAAAAAATAAATATTAATTTTAGCCAAATTCAAAAGATTTATCATCTATAAAACATCTAAATCCCTTAATATGATTAGTACTGTTTTAATTAGCTATAAAAAAGATTTTCTACATCTTCTTAAACAAAAAGCTCAACAACTTTTCCCGATATTATCAATTAATGGAGATACAACAAAAACTACTGAAATTCCATTACTAATATCAAATGTAAAACCTCAATTAATAGTGATAGATTACGAGCTATATGCTAAACAGCCGGAGCTTGAAACCTATCGTTATACAAATCAATCAGAGTTGATTTTTACTTCTGATACTAGCACCCATGCGATTGATGCTTTTCAGTATTCCGCCGCAGGTTATGTACTAAAACCTCTTGATGACAGTTGCTTAAAAATAGCCCTGAATAATGCTATTAATCGGATTCAAGTAAAAGAGTCAATCATTGAAAATGAGATAGTTAGAATCATTAACCTAAGTAGAACAATGACTAACAAACCTGTCTTTATTCCCACTATGGATGGTTTTGAATTACTCACCGTAGGGCAGATTATTAGATGTAAAGGAGAGCGAGGAACGACTATATTGACGACAACAGAATCAACAGGTAAACCTATAATTCGAAGCTCATACAATATTGGTGTTTTTAGACAGGAATTGGAGAAATATGGTTTTTATTCACCTCATAAATCTCACCTGATTAATCCCGTTTTTATTCGAAAATATAGTAAGGAAGGATTCATCTACATGAATAATGGAGATAAGATACCGCTTGCCAGACGTAAAAAATGTGAGTTCCTGAACCGAATACCTAATATATGTAACCGATGATTATGTAAACCTTACCGTTAATCAGATAGCATGCCAAAATGTTTACATATAACTTGTTTTTAATGTAAAAGTGTAATACTTTTAACCTCAAATTTACTTCCCTGATGATAGATATAGCCACGAGATTAATTATTGACGAACTAGGACAATTCATCGAAGATACTACCTCTATAACCACCAATGATGTGGTCATAGAAAATATTGCAAATTGGGAAAATGATCCTAATAATAACTTAAAAGACAAGATAGTTGCTACACTAGTTAATGTAGAAGAAGAAAGTACTCTAAAGAACAGGAGACCTACACAAGTAAACTTGAACGGAGGCGTGGATTACATAACACCTCCTATACACCTCAATCTATATCTCTTGTTCAGTGCAGTTCCGGATCAGTCGGCTGCACAAGCTTATGAAACAGCCCTTAAACGACTTTCGCAAGTAATTAGCTTCTTTCAAGCAAAACGAGTTTTTACAGTCAAAAATTCTCCATTTTCCAGTATAGCCGATGCAACGACGATGAGCGAACTGGAAAAAAGTGAAATCAAACTACAAGCGGAGCTATACACCATGACCTTCGAGCAGATTAATCATCTATGGGGTTCTTTGGGTGGAAAGCAAGTACCATCAGCACTATATAAAATAAGATTGGTAGAGGTCAAACACAGAATTACACAGGAAGCCCCACTTATCGAAGAAATACAAAACAACATAAACGCAACAAAATCATAGGAACGATGAGATAATAACCTTTCAAAAAATGTAATTTATTATTTCATAGTTCCACAAACATCCCTAATGTCCCAGTGTATATTTAAACGATTATTTGAAGTCAGGCTGCTACACGATTATTTTCTTAATACAGAAAATGAGTCCTTCTTTGCAGGGACGCTTAGTGATGTGGAAAGAGAAGAACGTTTACGGGAGTTGATTAGTGTAGGGCAACTAGACATGCGAGAAGAGTTGTTAATCCGCCCAACGGAAAAAACCAAACAACATTTGCGTAATTATCGGCTCAGATTTATACAAACAGTAACCGGTTTTTTTATAGGGATACAAGTTAAAAAAATTGAATCAGGCAACGGGGTTGTTACTTATGAACCTTTCATTCCTATTGATAATAACCTTGAATTTACTTTTCATACATATCCTGTCAATCCACGATTTAAGTCCTATTCCAATGTTCCTTTGCGAAAACGGATACAAGCCATTTATCATTTTGATAACAGAATGAGTGCAGGTAAAATTGCTCCGACACTCTCTTTACCGACACTACCTTTCGATAGCAATACATTTTATGAAATGGGGGAGATGGCAGTAAACGGAGGGGCTATACAAGGAGTTGTCGAAGACTATAATCCTCTAAATCCTCCTGCTGTTTGGGAAAATGTAGATGGTCAAGGATTGGTCAATACGAATGACCGAAGATTATTACCTAAAAAGTTTTCTGTAAAAATACCAGGTGCCGATAACCTCACTCAGGCCATCGCTGTACTGAAAGATTTGGGTGGTAATATACTGAATCAGAGGACTTTTGATATAAGCGGTAACATAACACTTATATCCTTGGACTTAGAGAAAGATGACAATGGAAATGAGATTGAGATAGCAGATGGTACATACACCCTTGAAATAACTGACGATCAGGGTGGAATACTATCTAAAGAAGTTCTATTGGATGAAGAACTATACGACAGAAATGCCTTTGCTGCTCTGACCATTGATACAGGAGAAACAGACGCGGGATTCAAAATATTAGAGGCAGATGGTACTTTGGTGCATAAAATAGATACAGGAGTAGTGACACCACCACCTTTATTTGAGTTGAGAATGACTAGTCGGCGATGCTTTTGGAGATACAAGTCCTCAGAAGATTTTGACCCTGCCGTAGTGGCTATCGTAAATGCCGCATTGACACAGTCTTCCGGAGTAAATAATATGCTATCCACTATTGACCCGCAGAACTTGACTAGAATACCTGTATCCATAGGCATGCTCACATTGCCCAATCCGGTAGAAAATGCCCCACTCCGATACGAAAACGGACGCTATTATGCCGATGTATATATATCGGCAGTTAATAAATTAGTCAACTCATAAAACATTGAAATTATTTGTACATCAATTGTGAAAATAAATTAATATGAATAACTATAAAACACCGGGCGTTTATGTAGTGGAAAGATCTACCTTTCCGCCATCAATTGCCGCAGTCGAAACTGCTATACCAGTATTTATTGGTTATACCGAAAAAGCGGAGGAAAAAGAACCGAATGATTTGCAGATGAAACCTCATCGAATCACTTCTTATTTTGACTATGAACGCTTTTTTGGTGAAGCACAACCGGAGACAGGCATTGAAGTCACCATTTCAAACTCAACACCGCCTGTAATAAATGCCAAAAACAACTCCCCATCCAACTACCAGATGAATTATGCCCTTCAAGCCTTTTTTGCCAATGGCGGCGGACCCTGTTATATCGTTTCTGTCGGTGATTATACAGGCGGCGGCGTGATCTCAAGAACGGGGCTGGAGGAAGGACTCGACAGTGCAGGCAAAGTGGACGAAATTACCTTGATTTTATTCCCTGACGGACAAGGTTTATCAAGTGCCGGTGATTATTACACGCTACAAAAAGCAGCACTTGACCAGTGTGAGCAACTGCAAGACCGTTTCACAATAATGGATGTTTGGATTGATTCGGATACCACTATAGACAACGTACAGGTACTTCGCGATACACTCTCCGGAACAAAAGACCAATTAAAGTACGGTGCTGCTTACTATCCGCAGCTTGAGATGCGCCTGTCTTACAATTACAACGAAGCTGAAGTAACCGTTGCAGGAGGCGGTTTCCTCGCTGATTTGGAAAGTACAGACAATGTACTATACAATCAAGCTAAAAATGTAGTGGACAATCAGTTGTTTGTTTTACTACCTGCATCTTCGGCAGTAGCAGGTATTTATGCACAGGTTGATAATGCCAGAGGCGTATGGAAAACACCGGCTAACATAAATGTAGATCTTGCGGTAAAACCAACCATCAAAATTACCGACCAAGACCAGGAAAATATCAATGTAGATGTCGTAGCCGGAAAATCTGTGAACGCCATCCGTTCATTTACGGGGCGCGGACCGGCTATGGTATGGGGTGGTCGCACCCTCGCAGGCAACGACAACGAGTGGCGATACGTTTCCGTTCGTCGTTTTTTCAATATGGTAGAAGAATCCGTTAAAAAAGCAACGGTACAGTTCGTTTTTGAACCAAACGACAAAAACACTTGGACGAGGGTAAAGTCCATGATTGAAAATTTCCTCACCCAGCAATGGAAAGTCGGTGCCTTAATGGGTACTACACCCGAAGAAGCCTACTACGTCAAAATCGGACTCAACGAAACCATGACCGAAGTAGATATTTGGGAAGGCAGAATGATAATAGAAATCGGTATGGCAGTCGTTCGTCCGGCTGAATTTATCATTTTAATCTTTAGCCACAAAATGCTCAATGAAGGCTAATCCAGTTTTTTAATTCATTGTCAAATTTTAAAAAATAACAAAATGGCAGATAATAATAATGCAACTCCGACACAGGATATTATCAATAATTGCAAGTTGGAGCTATGCAGAGAAAAAGTAGCAGCTGAATATATACACGAGGCAGAATGTATAGAACATGAAATCAGCGAAGAAGGGCTACTTTGCAGTTTGTATGTTTACAAAACTACAAATTCAATACTGGATTTGTATTGCGGTGTAGACTTCAATTATGCCGTCCCCCTTATAAAAGGTAAGGAACTTATTAAAGGGCAACTTGATGAATTAATTGAAAAAAATAACGCCTTAGGTAGTAAGTATAAAGATCTGGTAAAGATGATTCGGGAAGTAAGGCAGAATTATACTGACGTATTAGACGAAGCCTGCAAACTTCAACGGTGCATCGAGGAAGAAGAACTTTGCAATCCGGACACTTCTAAAGAATTGGGAAAGGTTGATGGACTTGTTGATAATATTATCGGATTGGAAGATGAGGCTCGAAATTGCTATGACAAAATATGTGAGACTTTCAATGCTTCAATTGATATTGCAGGTATTCAGACTTTCACGAACATTGAAAGTTTGCTACCCTACTGCGCCAATTTAACAGCATTGCTTGAAGAACTGCGGAAAGATATTGATGGAAATATCACTGATATGAATGTACAACTCATAGAAGATAAAAAAGCAGCGATGGAGGCACTGGAAGCAAGGGAGACGCAGTTTTTTGAGAAATGCCAAGCCGAAATTGCTCAAAAAACTGTTTGTGACATCTTTGATTACGTTTGTGATCCTGCTTGCGGAACAATTGCCGAGGGAAAGGTTACAATAAAAGAAATCTGTGAAAAACTTAAAAAGGATTTTAGTGAAGAAAACGATCCTTATGCAGAATTACAAGCAGAAATAGAAGGAGGTGATAGAGCTGCTATAGACACCTCTGGCAGCAAGACTGAACCATCAAAAGATGGCGGAACTCAAAATAGAAAATCAAAAAATGAAAAACAAGGCAATAAAAATGATGATAAATAAACCTTATTGCTGTATTCAATATGTTCGCCAAATTGATAATTGAGAGTTGATAATTAATTTATTTTTTATTTCATAAAAAACTTAAAATAAAATTAGTTATCAATTGTACATTCTCAATTCTCAATTTGGCGAAGACATTGTAAAATAATGTTAATTAAAAATGATTGGTTTTCACAATTAAAAAGAGATAAAATATTATTTCATGTAAAAACGTATTTATTTTTACTCACAAAACAAGCCACCTTTTGCAAGGTTGAGCATCAATAACACGTTGACTAACAAATAATTAATCAATCAACTAATCACGTCAACATACTACTATACATGGGTTAAAAAATCAAAAATCAACCGTCTTGCTGAAATTAATTAGAGCGTATTTCAAGCACCAAGTTCCAATTTAAAGAAAAGAAATCAATTTGCCCGCCCGCTTTTTAAAAACCAACTCCAACAAAAAAAACCAACCACCACTCTGTAAAAACAGAATGGCAGTCGGTTCAAACTATGCTCTTTTCGTTGCTTTATGGTATTATTCTATCAAGCCTATCTCGCAATGACAAACTTTTTAACCGCCTGCCATTCGTCGGATTGTAAAGTGCAGAAATACACACCTGCCGGAAATTGAGACACTTCTAATGAAGTTGGCAAACCTGCCGTGATTTCGACATCAGCGATACGTTTGACCAATTTGCCGAAGGCATCATAAATCAGTATATCTGCTTGTGTATTTTCGGATAATTCGTAAGTCAATTGTATGCTATGATTTGCAGGATTGGGAGATAATTGAATGTTCTGCGAAAGGTCGCTAACAATTTTATTATTGCTCGAAGGCAGCTTTTCGAGTAATCGCGGAACGCCTATATCCTGCCAACCTGAGTCCAGTAACTTTGCTTGCAAGTTATTATTGCTTGCGGAAAGTCCACTGGCGTTTAAGGTCAAAGTAGATTGACCTTGACCTGCCGAAACATTCTCATATGCCTGACCGATATAACTCCAATTTGCATCATAAATTTGCAACAGTAGAATACCGCTTTGGTCAATCGAATAATCTAAAGTTATTTGGTTGTTGCCGTTGGAAATACTGGTTGGTGTTGGATTCCATGAGAGCGAGTTGCCGCCTGTTGGTGCGCCACCAAAGGCTACTTCTTGGCTTAATTGTGTACCGTCTATAGCATTCCAACTTGAGTTCCGTAACTCTGCCTGAAGGCGATAATTGCCGGCAGAAAGACCTGTGACGTTTAAGTTCAAATTGGATTGACCTGTACCCGCCGAGACATTTTCATAAGTCTGACCTAGATAATTCCAACCTGAATACAACTGTACTACCACTATGCCTGCTTGGTCAATCGAATAATCCAAAGATATTTGATTATCGCCGTTAGAAATACTGGTTGGGGTCGGGTTCCATGAGAGTGAATTACCGCTTGTTGGTGGTGTGCCACTAAAGGGAACCCATTCGCGTATTCGCGTATCGTCTATAGTATTCCAACTTGCATTACGTAACTCTGCCTGGAAGAGATAATCGCCTTCAGAAAGACCGTCGGCGTTTAAGGTTAAAGTAGATTGACCTTGACCTGCCGATACATTTTCAAAGACCTGACCGATATAATTCCAATTTGCATCATACAACTGCACTAACACAACTCCGGCTTGGGCAATCGAATAATCTAAAGTCAGCGTATTATCTCCATTGGCAATACTTGTCGGAGTCGGGTTCCATGAGAGCGAATTGGAATTGGTACTTCCACCGGGATACCAGCTTTGAGCATTATTGGGATTACTGCCTGGAGCTGCATTACTTAATAAATTCCCCAAAGCGTCTCCATCCTCTGAGCTTGTTGAATTACTCCCGACAACATTTTTCGTAAAATCTTGATTCCAGTCATTAAATCGAATTCCATTTGCTGCTGCTGCATCGTTGCCATTTGTAACGTCAGTCACCGTATTTCCTACGATGTTATTTCCGGTTCCGGCACTGTATATCCCGGCAATTCTTTGACCTGATTTACCTGTACGTACTTTATCAATAGTGTTATTCTCTACCCAGTTTTCTCTACGCTCGCCTACTCTATAATTATTGCCAAGACCAACGGTGTGGTCCAAAGAAATAGCTCCCTCATTGGTTTGATTGCTATTCTCATGATTTAAAGTAATATCATGGATGTAGTTGTTTCTGACAGTACAGTGAAATGCTTCAGCCTTAATGTTGATGGCTTCACCCCTTCCGGTAT
>CALHBW010000542.1 GCA_937930625.1 uncultured Saprospiraceae bacterium
GATATTTTTTAAAACGAATTTCAAATTAAAAAAGTTCCATGAGGTCATTATTCATTTATCGCGTAATTGTTATCGTCAGAACATCGGCACATACTCACGTCAGTACGTTTATTCGTACACACTCATCTGAATTTTCTTCTCTAATTCTTCTACAACATTTTTAAACATTTCATCTGTATCCAAGAGGTCGCTTACGGCTTTGCAAGAGTAAATAACCGTACTATGGTCGCGTCCCCCAAAATTATCGCCGATGACTTTGAGTGATTTATTGGTCATATTCTTCGCAAGATACATCGACAATTGACGTGCGATGACGATAGAGCGTTTGCGCGTCTTACCTTTGAGATTTTCTACATCGAGTTGGTAGTGTTCTGCTACCATTTTCTGGATAAATTCGACGGTAATTTCCTTTGATATTTCGCTGACAAAATTCTTAATCACCTCTTTTGCCAATTCAATATCTACTTCGCGGCGGTTGAGCGACGATTGTGCGATAAGCGAAATCATGACACCTTCCAATTCGCGAATATTATTTTTGATATTATACGCAATAAATTCGGTTACATCTACAGGCAACTCCACGCCTTCGCCTGTCATTTTGCTTTCTACAATCGCACGACGAGTCTCATAATCAGGTGCTTGCAAATCGGCAGACAATCCCCATTTGAAGCGCGAAATGAGGCGTTCTTCCATCCCGTCCAATTCCTTCGGAGGTCGGTCGGAGGTAAGTATCAATTGCTTATTGCTCTGATGAATTTGATTGAAAATATGAAAGAAAATATCTTGTGTTTTCTGTTTATTTGCCAAAAACTGAATGTCATCTACAATGAGTACATCGACCAATTGATAGAAATTCACGAAGTCATTCACTGCATTATTTTTCAGTGATTCTATGAATTGATTCGTAAATTTTTCGGACGAAACATAAAGCACCGTCTTATCGGGATGCTTGATTTTTACATCGTTGCCGATAGCGTGTGCGAGGTGTGTTTTTCCCAAGCCCACATTTCCGAAAATAAATAATGGATTGAACGCCGTACCGCCGGGCTTTTTCGCCACAGCAACTCCGGCAGAACGCGCCAGACGATTACAGTCCCCTTCGATATAATTCTCGAATGAATACGTAGGATTCAACTGAGCATCAATCTTCATTTTCTTGATGCCCGGTATCACAAAGGGGTTTTTGATGGCTTGTTTGGGGAGTGAAATTTTATTATCCTGCGGACTTACAGCCGACCCCTGACGGGCTTTGTGCTGTATGCCGCTTTTTTTCATCATAATTTGGTATTCCAAACGCGCTTTTTCGCCCAATTCCTGACGCAGTGCATTTCGTAGAAGCGACACGTAATTTTCCTCTAACCACTCGTAGAAAAACTTATTCGGAACGAGAATAGTGAGTACATTTTCGTGAATACCAACGGCTTGAATCGGCTCAAACCATGTCTTAAAACTCTGTGCGTTGACCTGTTTGCGGATAGTTTGGAGACAATTCTGCCAGACTGTGTGATGGTCAATCATTACTTTAGTCATACATCATTTAGAAAAATGGGTTCAACAAATAGCATTGCGAAAAAATTCCAAATTCCAATTCAAAATAGTTTTATCTGATATGTTGTTGAAATTTTATCACATACTGTATTTCTCAATGGCAGAATGTAGCCCATAGCTGATAGTCGATGATACATAGGGAGTCATGAATAAAACCTGTCTCGCGACTACCTATGGACTATTGACTATTAACTATCGACTAAGTAACTGACTATCACAAATCACACATTTACGTTTTTTATTTCTTTCAAAGTACACATCCAGTCTGCCGAGGACAATACCTGCCCAGCCTGCTTGTGTAATATGGACTTCTTCGTTATTTATATTGGAGCGAATGTCGGGTGCGTCCATAAATGTGTGCGTATGACCACCGATTATCAGGTCGATATAGCGTGTGTTTTCTGCCAGTAACACATCGCTCACTTTGGGTGTGCCTGATGGTGGCGTATCGTATTGATAGCCGAGATGCGACAGACATATCACGTAGTCGCATTGCTCGTCTTGCTTTAATAGGGTAGCGTACTGATTCGCTTTTTTGATAGGGTCAAGGTAACGGGTATTACCATAGAGCGATTCGGGCACAAGCCCTTCCAACTCAATTCCCAAGCCAAAGACACCGATTTTCAGACCACCTTTTCGGAAGGTTTGATAGGGTTTTACTTTATCGTGCATGATGGTGTCCGAAAAATCATAATTGGAGCTAATCAGGCTAAAATTGGCGTGTGGGAGTTGCCGGTGCAATCCCTCTAATCCGGCGTCAAAATCATGGTTGCCGAGCGTCGTGGCATCATACTGCATTTCGCTCATCAGTTTGAATTCGATTTCTCCGCCGAAGTAATTAAAATAGGGTGTTCCCTGAAAAATATCCCCTGCATCAAGAAGCAGTACATTTTCCTCTTCGCTTCGGATTTTTTCAATCAATCGGGCGCGACGGGCTGCTCCGCCAAGCCCCTGCAATTTGCCGCCATCCATTGGAAATGGCTCTATGCGGCTGTGTACATCATTCGTGTGAAGGATAGTGAGTTTGATTAATTCAGGCTTGGCAAATGACATCAACGGCAAAGTTCCTGCTCCTATTATAAGAGCTGCGCTACCTGCGGATTTGAGAAACTTTCGCCTGTTTTGTTTCATGTCAAACAAAATAATTTAAACTGTAATTAAGAATTAAAAAAAATTATAATTCTTAATTTCCCTATAAACTTAACTGAATGGTGTACCCCTGAGAGAAGTAATTGAAGAAACTTCAAGTTGAATAGATTGTTGCTTGATGAATCATAGTATGGGTCATTTCAATCAGGGAGACGAAAGTAGAGTTTTTTTTTGAAATAAGATAGTCTCACAAAGATTTTTTTTTGCATTTAAAAAAGACTAATGTAAGTTTGTGTTGAAATTTTTAATTTAACTAAAATTATGTTTATCAATTATTTATAAATAAAAATAAATAAACTTTAATGCTGTGAGTGCTGAAAAATCGTAGGTTCAAATCTGTATTATTTTGTAAGAAAATGTAAATCCTTAATTCTCAACAATTTAGTGTTTTTCACAACCTTTGCCGACTTATTAACATTATCAAAACTTAAATGTAAGAATTTTTAAAAAATTTCGGGTGCAAATTTTCGTTAATAAATAAAAAATCTTTTTGACACAAGCAAGTTTTAAATTTACACTTTTTTAAATATTTAAAGCGAAATAAAATTTGGCACTTTTTTGCTGTCACTTTATCAGTAATTAATGAGTGAATGAGTGATTTTTGAATGAATGAATAGCAATACAACAATGCTGAAATGGGATAATGCGACAATGTTTTTAACATTAAGGTATTGTATCATTATTGCATTATCGCATTAAAAAAATTCACTCATTCAAAATTCAAAATTCACTCATTAACTTGTATCTTTGCGGATGGATTTTTTGAAAAAACTATTTGCCGGATTTTTTCGCAGGCAGCGACCTAAGCTCATCGCGCTAACTGCCCCTTCGGGCGCAGGTAAGACGACGATTGCACGGCACTTATTGAAGACATTTGATGAATTGGAGTTTTCGATTTCGGCAACTACACGCGACAAACGAGCGCATGAAGTAGATGGCAGGGATTATTATTTTTTGACGAAAGCGGAGTTTGAGGAGAAAATTGCTAATGATGAGTTTGTGGAATGGGAGGAAGTATATGAGGGGCAATTTTATGGTACACTCAAAAGCGAAGTTGAGCGTATCCTGCGCGTCGGAAAATATGTCATTTTTGATATTGATGTGAAAGGCGCGACGAGCGTCAAGCGTGTGTATGGCGATGAGGCGATGGTCATTTTCATTAAACCGCCTTCGCCCGAAGTCTTGTTTGACCGGCTCCGTAAGCGCAAAACAGAAAGCCCTGCGAGCCTCGAAAAACGCATTGCGCGTGCCCGCCGCGAATTGACTTATGAGGACAAATTTGACCGCATACTCATCAATGATGACCTGCAAACCGCCCTAAGTGACGCCGAGCAACTTATCCGAAAGGTATTGGATATATGAGAAGTCAGACCGCTAATAATCTTGGAAATTTGAGTAAGAATCATTAACTTCGTATTATGGAAACAATCACGACGAATGGCGTAAAAATCAGTGCAGAGGTTGCCTATCAACCACAGGCAAAAGAATTTTCGGATAGTGAACCCCGAAATATTTTTGCCTATCGTATCACAATTCAAAATCTGAACTCCTTTGATATTCAGCTACTTCGCCGTCATTGGCACATCACGAATGGCTTGGGCATATACCGCGAGGTGGAGGGTCCGGGTGTGATTGGTGAGCAGCCGGTTATCCATCCGCATGGCTCGCATCGTTATGTTTCCTATTGTCCGCTTCTAACCGACATGGGCAAAATGCACGGTACTTTTTTAATGAAAAACCTTGAAGACAGTTCCTATTTTGACGTCGAAATTCCTGAATTTTTGATGATGTTGCCGCAGAAAGCGAATTAGGGGTTTTAGTTGATAGTGCATAGAGGAACGTGATTTTTTTGCTGAACAAACACTCAACAACTATGCACTATGAACTACACACTATGAACTAAAAACTACCTATAACTTCCCTCTAAATGACCCAAAGTTATGTGTACCAATGAGTTGTTCTTCATAATAAAACTCTATACGATATTCTGATACATCTTTTCTATCTTCAAAATTATTGAGGCTGTGATAGCGAATGGTATTATCTTCTGCGGGTTGGCAAAATTCGAGGCGATAGTATTTGTCGTAGGTTGCGCTGCCTTTTTCGCCATAAACGAGTTGCTCCCAAAAACCGCCTTGCTTGCGGAATACCTTTAATTTAATCAATATCTCTTCCTCCGATTGAACGGCTTCTCTGGTCAATCCTGCAAGGTAAAAACTGGCGTCAAGATTACTCTTGCTGGAGCGCGTAATTTTAATGTTATTGACCATATATGCCTTGGGAGAGGGGCTAGTGCCATTGGGTTGAGTATCCGTAAGTTCGACCTGCAAACCATCTTTGAGTTTGCCGATGGTTTCCACGTATTTCATGGAGTCTTGGCGAAGTTTTTTAGTTTCATTTTCGAGCGCAGTGAGGCGTGGTTCTATTTTTTTGTACTTATTATTCCAGAAGCGCATCGGTACGATTTCTTCTATTAAATCATCGTTTTTTCCTCTCAAAAATTCATTGGAGACTTCCTGCGCCTGTGCTTCCTGCACCAATTCGGCATTATCAGCTTTGAGGATAGAAATTTCACGTTTGAGTTGTTTGATTTCGGCTTGCAGTTCACTACAGTTTTGCCCCCAGCACCACGTAGGAAGGCTCAAGCCAAAGATGACCAATACAGCAAAAATATTAGGTGATGACATGATTTAAGTCTTTGATTGTCAGATTGTTGAATTGTTTGATTGCTTCATTGTTTGATTGTTTCATTGTTTCATTGTTTCATTGTTTGATTGTTTCATTGTTT
>CALHBW010000543.1 GCA_937930625.1 uncultured Saprospiraceae bacterium
AATCAGGTAGCTACCTTTCATACCATAGGACTGGAACAACGCCATATTGAGGTCTTGAGATTATATGGGATTGACCCCGGTATATATTCGCATCCGTTATGTCAAAGAACTCAGAAAAATTTAACAGAAATGTGAGTTTTAAATTTATTATTTTACATTTTACATTAAAAAAGTGTCAACTACCTTTTACCACAAATTTAAACATACCTTTATTTTCCGTTGTTCTTCCGTTCACACCAAATCAAAAGTTCTTCCAAACCATGTGGTGCAGGTGTGTTATTGGCTTGAAATTCGGTCAATTGAGCATGAAATTTTTGAAATAGAGCTTGCTTTTTATCTTTTTGAAAGGTACGTACCAGTTTTCGGAAAAATTTAATGACCATCGACTCAAAATCTCCTAATTGCTTACGTTTGGCAAGCACACGGCGGGTGGATTCTACACGATTATCCAGATTTTCATCCTTAAAATCATAATAAATCGGCAATTGTAAAATTCGTGCAAATAAAACGATGCGCTGCCCCTCTTTTACATCTTCAAAATTCAAAATACGGCTCAACCACGTTACAGCTTTCTCTACATTGCCAGCCAGCCAATATGCCACTGATACATTATAACAATACGCCAATTGTCGCCGCTTGCGTGTGACTTTCAAAAGTGCTTCCCAATGTCGGTCAATATCATCAGCAAGTTTTGCGGCTTCCTCAAATTGGTAGGTATTGAGGTAGTATTTCAAACCCAAAAAACTCATTGTATTGAGCAGCAAAGTGTCTTCCTCCTCATTGTCATACATCTTGCGTATTTTGGCGATGATTTTGGGGTAATCTTCGTATTTTCCTGCACGACTGCATGTTACCATATAATAACACAATTGATTTTTATAATTTACGGTACTGATGAAACCTTGTTTTTTTTCTTCTTTTTCAAAAATATCAATCAACAAACGTGCGTATTTATATGCGATGTCCAGCTCTTGCCTTATTCGATGATAACTGCTTTTTAAGAAATAAAAATATTTTTTTGCTTTGCCGGACAAATCATCTACTTCATTGATAGTCAAAGGATATTCCATCAATCGCTCAAATTTATCGCGATTTGCTGTGATTTCCAATTCAATATCTTTCGTGAGTATCAGGTAGGCTTCTGAGTAGATATTCCGCAAGTTAAGCTCCACGTTCAAGATATGGCGCAAGCGTTCTTGTTCTGCGATAAGTGTTTGTGTTTCCTGCTCCTTCGTTTTCTTATCTTGATTGACAATAAGCCGTTTTTCCCAATCAAATAATTCCATCAAAATATGAAGTTGCTCATGTTTTTCCGCCAATTTCTTAATCGCTCTTACCCTGACTTCTACTTCTTTCATAAGCATTTTTTCATGGATGGCTTTCTCGTACAATACCGGAAGCTGATTCATTTGACGGCGCAGGTCAGTCTCAGGAGTACGCGACTCGTACAATACGCCAAGACTCTCTGTAATTTTTGTAATCAACTGATTTTTTTTTCGGGAAAAATGTAGCAGTATTTTTTCTCCTTCAAAATGTGTGTTCAGTGCTTCTTCGTCATATTCCTGTTGTTTGTCAAGATACTCAAACAATTTCAAATAATCAGGCTTATCCTTCACAGAACTCAAACGAGCGTATTTCGAGAAATGCGCCTTTTCTGCCTTCGTGAGTGACTTGACCAACGCAAAAAGTTTATCTTTTAAAGCTACCATTTAAATTGTTGTTGATGAATTTCAAACAAAATACGGGTGCAGGACAAATCTTTAATTTTCAATGATGGATAAACTCGTAATGACTGCTTTAGCTGTCAGGTGAATTATTATCTTAATTTGTAATGGATTTAAAAACAATAATTTATAAAGATATTTTCATTTTACTTGACAGCTAAAGCAGTCATTACAGGGTCTTAATTACTTTCAGTTCAATTTGAAATTAAAGATTTGTCCTGCGCCCCAAAATACACAACTATCGTACATATGACAAACCTTTTATAGTTTTTTCCGTTTAAATAAAAAAAATACAATGCGCGCATTGCTTTTTTGTATCTTTACGTCTAAACAATGTTGAAATGCTGAAATTAATGAGTGAATGAGTGAATTTTGAATGAGTGAATTATTCACACATTCAAAATTTATTTCAAATCACACTTGTTATCATTTTTTTGTTTCAAATAAAAAAAACAGATTAAAAACATTATCGCATTTTATCATTTAAGCATTGTTAATTCACTCATTCAAAAATCACTCATTCACTCATTAAATATGGCAGAAATATTAGAACAACAGGCTATCCTAAAAGGCGGAGAATTTCTCATCAGCGAAACACGTCCGGAAGATGTTTTCATTCCGGAAGAAATGGACGAAGAACAACAAATGATTCGCCAAACCTGCGACGAATTTGTCGCTAACGAAATATATACCAATATTGCCAAAATAGAAAAACAAGAAAATAATATTGCATCGGATTTATTGAAAAAAGCGGGTGATTTGGGCTTGCTTTCTTCGCATATGCCCGAAGAGTATGGCGGCATGAATCTCGATACCAATACCAATACTTTGATTTGTGAAGCCATAGGTAAAAGTGGCTCATTCTGCGTGTCTTTTGCAGCACATACGGGTATCGGAATGTTGCCGATTTTGTACTTTGGAACGGAGGAGCAAAAGCAACAATATCTGCCAAAATTGTGTACAGGCGAATTGCAGGCGTGTTACTGCCTCACCGAGCCGGGTTCGGGGTCGGATGCACTCGCTGCAAAGACTACCGCAGTACTCACCGAAGATGGCAAACACTACATCCTCAATGGTCAGAAAATGTGGATTACCAATTCGGGCTTTGCGGATGTATTTATTGTATTTGCAAAAATTGACGGCGAGCATTTCACGGGATTTATCGTGGAAAAAGGTACGGAAGGTATGACGCTTGGCGCAGAAGAAGATAAGATGGGCATCAAGGGTTCATCTACCCGTCAGGTCTTTTTTGAAAATGCAAAAGTACCTGCTGAAAATATTCTCGGAGAGATAGGAAAGGGGCATCATATCGCATTTAATGTCTTGAATGTCGGGCGATTTAAACTCGGCGCACTCTCGCTTGGTGGCGCGAAGGAAAGCATCAAAACGGCTGCGACTTATGCCAACGAGCGTGTACAATTTGGTGTACCGATTGCGAGTTTTGGTGCGATAAAATATAAATTGGCGGAGCAAACCATTCGCAATTACGCCCTCGAATCGGCACAGTATCGCGTATCACAGATGCTTCAGGCACAAATCAAATCCCTTCAAGCTGATGGCATGGAGCGCGAAAAAGCCAAACTCGAAGCTGCCGAAGAGTACGCCATCGAATGTGCGATTTTGAAAGTACTTGGCTCTGAAGTCTTGGATTATACAGTAGATGAAACGGTGCAGATTCACGGTGGATTGGGCTTTTCGGAAGAGTTCAGCGCAGCGCGTGCATATCGCGATTCGCGCATCAATCGCATCTATGAAGGTACGAACGAAATCAACCGTTTGCTCTCTGTGAATCAATTGATGAAACGCGCCATGAAAGGACAAATCGACTTGACGAATCCGGCTTGGGCAGTGCAGAAAGAATTGGTATCGGGCGCAAATGGTACGGCATTTACAGGCGATTATGCGGATGAAGAAAGTGCGCTTGCAGGTTTGAAAAAGACCTTCTTGATGGTCGTAGGAGCAGCCGTCAAATCACAAATGGACGGCAAACTCCACCTCAAACACGAGCAGGAAATTCTGATGAATATCTCTGATATGATGATTGATATTTTTACCGCAGAATCGACGATGTTGCGTGTAGCGAAATTGAAAAATATGGGACGTGATGTAAGCGTAGAAAATGCGCTATTGCAAGTCGTAATGACGGATATGACCGACCGCGTAGCCAAGTTTGCGAAAGATGCATTGACTTCTTTCTCGGAAGGTGATGAGTTGATGTTGATGTTGAAAGGTATTCGCAAATTCGCGCAGTACGCACCTATAAATGTGAAAACTGCTCGTCGTACCGTAGCCGATAAGGTGATTGCGGAAAGCGATTATCCGTTTTAACGATGGACGGACGCTTTGCTTGACGATAGACAAAATATAACTAAACGTAGAATCCTCGGTGGCTTTGGCTGTCGGGGATTTTTTTTGTTAGGTAACGAGTGCGTCGTAATCTCGTCTAAATCATAGTATTATCTACTTTAACATAAAAACAAAACGTATGAAAGAACAAGAAATTACAAGAAACCCCTCTTGGTTGGTATCTCTAAGTAGGGGAATAGCGGGAGCAATTTTTGTGATGTTAAGCGCATACATTTTGAATCGACTGTTTAACTTAGAACATGACATTTGGGAGTTGGGCTTGATTTTTTTTCTTTATGTGAGTTTGATTTACGCAGGAAAATTTCCTGAATATACGCATGGTTTTCGCGCAAAGGTTTTTATTGGCTTAATTGTCTTCGCAAGTATGCTCACTTTTTTAAACCATCAATTCAACTGGACAGAAAGCTACGATATGGGCTTTTTTGAGCTTTTTTTCCGCTTAGGTATTCAAGAGAACAAAGTGTTTTCTACGACAATGTTATCCGGTGCTTTACTTTCATTGGTTTATCCGTCTTGAATATAAAACAGGGTTTTGGACGTAGAGAAAATTCATGAATTTTCTCTACGTCCAGAATTTATCAAATAATTTTGGGCAAATGGCTTTCATGGTTTCCGGTTTATCTTCATTCCAGTTAAATTCAATATCTGGATAATGACCTTCTCGCTCTCTGAATTTTTCATCATCAATATAATCGTATAAATCCTTATCGGTATTTTGTTTAAACGCTTCAAGGGCAACATACCAGAAGGTCTCAAATTCAAAATCATAAAAGGCTTGTTGTTCGTCTATCGTAATGAGACTGTCAAGATTTTTTAATGCACTATAATACACGTCTTTTCCTCTCGATATCAACCAATTTCTAAAATACTCGAATCCATCATCAGAACAACCACCTCTCATTACATAAGCAGCACACCATAATTCAGAGCTATAAGAATCACTCAAGAGTTTATCCGTTCTCAACCTAAAACCAATCATTTCTTTTAGTGTCAATTTTGAAATTTCTTGGATTAAAAAGACCTCTTGTTTGTCCTGATTTCCAGTGTTTTTCAAAGACTTGTGTACAATACCCCAAAACTTGTCTTCGCCCAACATTTCGGAAATTTTGCCGAGATTTGAAATGTCCATTTTGTTTTATTTTTTGTGTGAATTAATATTATTTGCGATTAATCTGGGAGGTAATTGAGCTATCCGTAATCTTATCATCATTTGCCAAAAGGAAGGCTTTGGAAAGAATCACGGAAAGCGTTTTATCCCCTTCAAATGGAATAAATAAATTGCCGGTCAAATCTTTCTTACTTCTATCCGGTACAATGCAGAGATATTGGTCATTGGGTTCCATCATAATATTGCTGCTGCCGATGTGGATTTTGTAGGTGCGAAGTTTACCCTTGACAATTACGTATTTATCGGTGACTTCGGCGACATCTTTAATTTTTAAACGCGGGACTAAATTTTCGAGTATTTCCTTCCGGTTTTTGGCGATAGCCGATAAATCGCCAAAGGAATACGAATGCCAATAATCCCGAAATCCCGGACGGTTGCCTGTATCTTGCCACATGGGGTCATTGCCCACACTTGCCACGCCAACAAATAAATCGACATCGCGTAAGACTTCTGAAAATACAATCGGCGGGATATTGACCAGTTCGATGACCTCCTTGGTGGCTGCATCAGTAAATCGAATTTGGTCGGTGCTGAGATAATCGAAGATATGGTTGTCGTCCCGCACACCTTCTGCCCAAAATTCTGCCCTAAGTTCATATTCGGGAATATCGAGACATGCAGTACCATCGCCGCTATCCCAGCCTCCGGTGATAGACGCACTCCAATTTCGGGCTTTTACGAGACTGAGATATTGGTGTTGTTTGATAATGTGGGCAGCCATTCGATTGCTGTAAGTGCGGGTATTGATTTCGGCTTCGGTCAGTAGATAAATCTCACGGAAGGCTTGTTTTAGTGGCTGTTGGATTTCGTTTTCCATCAAAAAATTCCGCCAACCTTGCACCTCATCAAGGCTGCAAAGCGCAGGATGCCAAAGGGTAATCGTCGCCTTCGGATGGAGTTCGACGGGGTGTTTTTTGTGGTTGACCCATTGACCATTGAGGTAAAAGGCAGATTGGGATTCGTCATTATACGTGAAGGTCCAAATGAGTTTTTGAGCCAGCGTACACATCAAGCCGTGTTTCAAAAATAGCTTTTCAAAATGCTCTACATTCCACGTCCTGTCTGCCTTGAACATGCGGTCGATGCGGTTGCGTTGTGCGGAGGTTGTTTGGTCGATTTGCTTTTTGGTGTTTTTCATTTTTTTGAGTTTGGTGGCGTGTTTTGTTTTTACAAATGCAGGGATAGATTTTTGTGTTTTACCGTCAGGTTTGAGCCATGTGAGCGTTGACTTTCCGGGCTTTATGATACTGATAGTTGCGGTGTAATCATCGAAAGTATAGGTGCGTTTGCCTTCATTCAAACCATAATCATCAATGGATAAATCTTGTATTTCATGTAGAGAAATGCCTTTGTCTTTGGCGGCTTGGGTGAGGTATTTGTCGATAATTTTTATAGCACTTTTTTGCTTGATTTTGGTTTTTAAAGTGGATAGTTTACCGATACCATCCAAGCCCTTTGATTTGTAGAGGGTATAAAAACAAGCATTGCCGAGCGCACCTGCGGCGGGACCAACACCAGATATTTTTTTGTAACTACGCTCTGCTAAGTCGGTGATATTTTGAAGAGTTTCGGCATCATGAAAATGGGCACACATCCACACAATACCTTTCATAATGTCGCTGTTATTGGGATTTAGGTAAATAGTTGTCATATAAGTTCGCGTCCCGCCTGCCCAATAATTGTGCGTAACAGGTTGTTCGGAATTTTTTAGATTTTTGAGGAAAAACAACCACTTATTTACCATTTTTTTGAAGCGTTCTGTACCCAATTCTTTTATGATGGATTTACTTTCGTTAAGATATTTTTGTGAAGGTTTTCCACCGGAAATTTTCTTGGCTTTGCCGATAATTTGATACCAAAATTGTTTTTGTTCTTCAGGCAATGCCTCAATGGTAGGATTAGCATAAGCAGTAAATTCATCTTCGCCGGCAAAAAGCGAAGGCTGTACGACTCGATTTTCTTCATCTCCTATGTAAATAATATCATTGATTTTATCAATGATTTTAATCTTTGCTTTGGCATAATAACTGACTTTTACCTTATCTATTCCTGCCTTAAAACGCTCCAAAACAGTTATCATTTTTTCTGAAGGTTTTTTGTTTTTATGTTGGCGTTTGATTTGATTGAGCATATTTGAAATAGGTAAATAACCAAGCGCGTACTCGTAATTTTTTTCTCTATCAAATGCTGCTTTCAGAATTTTATCCAAACCCTCACCATCAATTAATAGTTTCTTTTTCAGTAATTTATCTTTATATGCTTCTGCTGCTCTCTTTTCGTTATAATTTTCATTTGTTTTGTAATAATGATTTTCTATATGAATACAATGAACGATAAAATCAATTTTTTTGGTGTCTCCCCACGATTCTGCCTCTTCAAATAAGCTACAAGTACGCACATCAAAATTCCATTGATTTGAGCCTTCAAATTCTCTTGCAGAAATGGAAATTACACGGTCAAATTTGCTCTCTTTTTTGCTAATCTTTAGCGCATCTTTTATATCATTAAATATTCTCATAATTAAGGAATCTTATTTCGTTAAATAATTCCGTAATGACTGCTTTAGCTGTCAAGTATATTTTTGTTTTAATTTTTAATTAATTCAACAACAATGTATTACAAAAAATATCCTTAATCGCTTGACAGCTAAAGCAGTCATTACGGAGTTTCTGTCCAATCTGTAAAGCAGTCATTACAGATTAGCCACCAACTAAGGGCGTCAGTTGGACAAAACTAATGGAAGTATCTTTTGAGAGTTCGACCTCTTGTGTGAGGCTTTCGGATTGAAGATTGTCGATGAGAACGAAGAAGCCGTTCTTCTGAAAAGCATCAAGGGCGGTATAAACTTGCTTTTCGCCGTCAATTTTTTTACGGTTTTTGAGCTTATAACCATTGAGTGTTTTTTCGGCTGCTTTGGGTTGGATGAGTCCTTTGAAGTATTCGGGTAGTTTGTTGTTATAATGTTCTACTTCTTTCAGGACGCGCTCGGTGATAATATCTTTTACCGTAACGGTTTCAGTTGCAAATTCGAGATGGAGTTCGTGCAAGACCTTTCCTGCAAAAGTTTCATCTTTGATGGTGATAGTCATAATTGTGATTTTCTTTTGTGAACAATTGATTTCACAACAAAGATAAGCATAAAAATTAAAAATGAAAGTAATTTGCGTATATTTTAATCAAAAAAGTTACATTTTAACAAAAATATGGAATTACTTTTTTTACTATATTTGCCACATATTTAAAAACTAAAAACACCTACACCATGAAAGTCAGAACAAAACGAGCTGCCCGAAAGCTCGACAAAGTCATTCAAGAAGAACTTGGCATTGACATCAAAAAATATCGTGATGAAGAAGTAGAAGAAACTGTGGGCGACTTGCTCAATTTTATCGGCTACGCGATTAATGCGATAAAAATTCCCTTAGTGATTGGTTTGATATTATTTGTGCTGGGCTTTTTTGTGTTGGACTTGGTGCATGTCGAAAACCTGATTTACGGTATTTTTGGCGGTATTTTGATGCTGATAACTGCTGTATTAATCGGTGTTTTATTGGTCATTTGGGGGATTAAAAACGATGTATTGGAGGTGATTGATTATTCATTAAATCTCACAAATAACATCCAAAGAGACGCCCAAACCGTACAATCACAAATCTCCGGCAAGGATAAAGAACGCAAGTATGAACTGTTTTATAAAGGCGTTTTGCACCTTGTGACGATACCCATTGTGTCAGAGACAATTTCGGATAAAATTCCCTTCGTAGGTGGCGTTTTCGGGCGATTGGTTCGTCGGGTTTTAGCTGCCGCGACTGATAATAAACTCATTTTCAAGCTTTTACTCAAATCCAATATCTTCGAATCCGGTGGCAGCGAAAGCAAAGCCATGCAGGGTTTTGTCAGCACGACCAATCGTTTGCGTGATGTGGTGGAAGGCATCGACAGAGCGGTGTCGAAGGTGCTGCGGGTTGTGCAGTTTCCTTTTGTAACGATTTTGTTTGTTGTTGGGTTGATATTGGCAGTCTTGATTTGGATGTTGAACTAATGCGTTTGGAAAATCTCTAAAAACGAAATTTGTGGTGTTCGATTCAAGTGAGTAGTCGGCAGACGAAGGATTTTTCAAAAAATAGTGATTTGACCAATCAAATACGCTCTATTCAGAACCGGATTCGTCTGACGACAGGGGCAGTTTACAATTTAACAATGAAGCAATCCAACAATCATTACTTCACTCTCCCATAAACGCCAAAATCCCACCCATACTTTCTATTTTTTGGAATTTCTCCCAAGCCGTTTGAGCGAGTTTTTGCGTCAGTGTTTCGATATAATAACTGCCGGCGGCGGGGTCGGCTACTCGGTCCAGATAACTTTCGTGTTTGAGGATATGCTGCACATTTCGCGCAATGCGTCGGGTAAAATCATCGGGCGCACCATGTACAAGGTCGGCAGGTTGCACCGTGAGTAAATCCGCACCGCCGAGTATGGCAGACATGGCTTCGGTAGTGGCATGAATCATGTTGGTGTGGTGGTCATCAGTTTGGGTACGGATAGAGGTTTTTGCATGTATGCGTACGGGGCTGGTCGTGGCAATGCCATAAGCCTTTCGCACTTCGCGCCAGAGCAATCGAAAGGCACGTAATTTGGCGATTTCTACAAAATAACTACTTGCTGTACAAAATGTAAATTGCATATGTCGCGTCACCGTATCCGCTTCCAATTCAAATTCAGTAAGACGTGTAAGGTACTCACTACCAATGGATAAGGCAATCGCCAATTCTTGCGCTGCCTGTGTACCTTGATTGTGAAAACTCGTGGTATCGACATTAATTACACAGAAATTCGGCAAGGCATGTGCAGCGGTCAATATCGCGCCTTCTACCTCCATCATATCCTCTTCGTAGGTTTCGTAATACTCGCCCGTATCGACAAAAAAGCCTACCGGATCGACCCACACACCGCCGTTTACAGTTGCGTTTTTTGTTTTATTTTTCTTTAAAAATACCTTAAAATATTCGAGTACCGTTCCCGGTTCGCTTTCGGTAAATAAGCCGCCAAAATTGAGCGAAATCATCTGCGGATGAATGCCTTTCATCAGTGCGAAAAAATCTTTTTCGGAAATGACATTATCCAAAATAAATAAAAGAGAAGTCGCGCCTTGCATCAGGATTTGAAGGGCTTGTTTGTTGGCGCGTTTGATGGCAGCAATACCGTCTTCTACTTCTATTTCCTCCTGAATGTACCAATTATTATCGGAAGTTTTGCGCGCCAAATCCGGCAATTCTTCCATATCTTCTGCCCGATAAAAAGGTTTCATTTTTAATCCTTCATCGACTTCCCAATCCAAGCCTTCAATAGGCTTCCCTTTAAGGTCTTTTTCAATTTTAGCGAGCCAATCTTCCGTAGCAATTGGTTCAAATTCGGCAAAAAGGTCGGTATTTTTCATTGTGTATTCGTGTGTTCGTTACTCGTTGATTCGTTATTCGTTAGTGGTTTACTCGGTCACAATAATAAGTTTTTGCCGCGTAAAATAGTTATTTTTAAGGAATATGTATGTATTTAACGATTCAAGGGTGATATAATGCGATTTTAAGACAATATTTCCCTAAAAAATTCGTGTAAGGAACGCGGCGATAAATATTTTATTTAAAATATGGGGCTACCCCTACGAAATATTTGTCTGATAGATAGTTGCCGACTGTCGAAATTTATGGTAACTGTTTATTGCGATTTTGTTTTCGATTCAAATAAAAAATACCACAAGTAACGAGTAACAAATAACGAATCAACGAATTACAAAACCGGCTATTTTCAAATTAAAACAATCAATGGTGCGATTTTTTTCAGCGATAATAATAATAATTTGTTGTTTATCAACATCTTTAACGGCGCAAAGTTACGAGTTGGGCGCGTGGGCAGGTGCATCAAGTTATTTTGGTGACCTCAATCCCAATTTTGGTATGCAGCGGATTGGACCTTCCGGCGGTATTTTGGGACGTGTAAACGTGAACCCGCGTGTATCATTCAAAGTATCAGCTAATTATGTGAATGTCGGTTTTGCGGATGAGTTGACGAATAACGAATTTCAACAGGCGCGTAATCTGAGTTTTCAGTCCAATATTTTTGAGGGTCTCGGACAGGTCGAGTTCAATTTCCTGCCTTTTATTTCCTCCGAATACGATAAATTTTTCACGCCTTATCTTTTTGTAGGTGGTGGCGTATTTCACTTCAATCCGCGTACCCGCTTCGATGATGAATGGGTGTTTTTGCAACCGCTTGGCACAGAAGGGCAGGGCAGGAATGAAGAATATACACTCACACAAGGCATGTTGGCATACGGTGGCGGGTTCAAATTCGCGCTCAATTATGCGTGGAGTGTCAATGTAGAGTTGAGTTCGCGACGCTTATTTATGGATTATTTGGATGATGTCAGCGGTACTTACGCCGACCCGGAAGCGCTCGAAAATCTACGTGGTCCGCTTGCGGTACAGTTGGCAGACCGTTCGTGGGAAGTCGTGGAAGCACCCATCGGCGGTATAGGCAGACAACGCGGCGACCCTTTGAGCAATGATACTTATGTTAATCTTGGTATTAGCCTTGTGTATCATATTGGTGGGGTTAAATGTCCTGATTTTTGATTCAGTTTGATAGTCCATAGGCTGTTGCGAGACAAATTTTGAATTAAATTGAAAACTACGGATAAAAAATGAACGCGAAATGTATGCACTGATAATCCGTTGGTTATGATTTAAGTAAAAAATTAGGCTCATCTAGGAATTTAGTGGAACGTAAAACGATTTTGTAAATCGTCTTGTATTGAAATTGGAGGATGAGCGTAAGTCGTCGGACATTTTCAAAATGTCAGACGACAAGATTTCTTTGTTATCTATTTAAAATCAATTA